>JAFOYS010000139.1 GCA_017391435.1 Alistipes sp.
AGTATGTTGTTGAGAGCATCCCAACAAACTTCCTTATTGACTGTGCAACAGGTGAGATTATCGCTAAGAACCTTCGCGGTGAGGCTGTTGAGGCTAAGCTTGCTGAGCTTCTCTAATCCTACAAAGGAAAAGCAAAAAAAAATGCTGTGCAACCCGCACAGCATTTTTTTTGCTTTAAAAAGTTACTATTTGTACTCAAACTCAACGCCAGAAGTAAGCGAAGCGGTCTGAACAGCATTGGTAACAGTCTGCTGATTCTTGATTGTTGTAGAGACAAAGAGCACAAGGTGGCAGTTCTCTACCTTCCACTTGCGATCCAGCTCCATAATAAAGAGTTGATCTGCTGTCTCACCCTTAGATATATGGCCCATAGGCAGACCTCTAAAGTTAGAGCCAGAGGCGTTAGAGTTAGCAATACGAACTACATTCTCGTGTATATCAATATAACTCTCTTTATTTTCTGTATAGTTACTCTGCGGTGCATAGAGGCCACTCTCAACAAGCCAAGCACCTACAGCATACTCGCCATCCTCATTTACCTTAACAGAGGCACGAACAAGCAACATATTGTCCTTAAGCGATGTACGAACAGCAATACCTGCGCGAGCAGGAGTTTCCTGTGTACTCTCAATAGTACCCATAATTGCGGCAATATTAGCCTCTACGCTGTTTGGCGTATTAAGACCGTAGCTAAGGTTTGCAATAGTAAATGGATAAGCGCCAATTGTATTAAGTACATTTGCTAAGTCTCGTCCATCAGGGAGTTTGACTGCAAACTGATCTCCATTGTGAACTGCAGTGTGTACAAATCTATCTTTATACTGCTCATCCTCAAACATACGGTGGAAAGCCTCTATCATATTTGGACAGTAACCGCACCAAGTACCAGTCAACTGAGTGAAGAGTGTACGATGTACGAACTCTGTCTTTGATGGCTCTGGATCTACAGGGCGAGCTGGCACCTCTGCTGTTACGGCAGTGATAGTAACTGGAGTCTCGCGGGTATTCTTTGTCTTATAGCTTACCCAGTAGCTACGCTGACCAGCCTTATTTGCATAGTATGCAGGCAGGACATAATCCTTACCATTATAGTTAACTGCAACTGTCTCAAAGGCTACGCCGCTATTAGTCTCTGCGTTGTAAATCTTGGCTTTTGCCATCTCTTCAGGCTCAAGTACTTTACCGTCATATCGGATAATAAATGCAGCATACTGCTTACCTACCTGAATAAGGTTTGTAGAGAGGGATACAGATAGTCCCTGCTCATCCTTATCAGAGAGATCCATAGGCTGAAAGACCGTAATACCGATAACCTCGCTACGATACTCACCCCAGACTACATAGAACTGGTATCGTCCAGCCATCTCTGTAGAGAAGCTCATAGTTGGGTATGGGCTATTTGTAGCATTATCGTACAGAGTTGCCTCTGAAGAGACATCCTCACCATTGTACAGTGCGCGGAAAACTGCTGTATCCTCGCCATTTGCCGAGATTACAGTGGCAGATACTTCAACCTTAAAGCCCGAAGTATCTTCAACATCTGCCCCCTCGTCTGTACCAACACCATAAAGGCACGAGGTTGTTGTAAAGGCTGCAAGAAGCGCAACCAAAGCATATATAAACTTTCTCATAGCGTTAGAATGAAGCGGTTAGAGCAATATTAATTCCGTTATACTCTGGAGAGTAGCGACATACACCACCTGAGCAGATAAATCCTGCACGGTTGCGGCCATAGCTCAGCTGAATACGAACTCGCTGGATTGTAAAGCTACCACCTACAGAGTAGTAGTTCTTCTCTGTACCCTTAAACACACCGTTTCTATCAGTGCGACCGAGGTTGTACATATCACTTACAAAGAAGCTCCACTTTGGCGCAAGGTTAAACTCAACCAAACCTGCCACCCAGTCGCCCTCATACTCACCAGAGAGCAGATACTGAGCCTCTACGCGAAGGGATTTCTTGCGGTCAAACTTATACTGCACATCGGCAACAAAGATGTTTGATACATATGTGCGGTGGTGAGAGCCGTGAGTAGGATTCCACTCCTGGAATGAGTAGAGAACAGTTGTCTTGAGTTTTTTTGACCACTGTCGTGTAACATCTACATTGATATCCTGCCACAGACGCTCGCGGTTGCCGCTATTGCTCTGGTCTTTACGCAGGGTGTAGTATGTAGAGTAGTTTGCGTGGAAGTTCCAGTAACGGTAGCGGTTGCTCTTGCTGCGGTATGTATAGTAGAAGTCTACCTGACCACCAATCTCACCCTCAGCATTTACCTGATAAGGGTTGAGGTTTGCAAGCATATATGTATACTGGCGAGTCATTGCTGGCAGATAGTTAAGTGTATTGCCTGTACCCGCGCCATTAGCCTTGAGTGGTGTAATCATACGGCTCAATGCGCGAGCAGAGCCGGTAAAGCTAAAGCCCTTGCCTGCCCAGCCAATCTCTCCGTAGCCTGCCCAGCCCTTATTTCCATACTGTGTAAAGTCCTTACCCTTGCCAACATACTCTCCACGGAAAGTGAATCCAGAGTAGTCAAAGTTAAGGCGTGCAGAGTACATATTGAGCAGATTATCTGCGGTAAGGTCACTAACCTTCTCGTGGCGGTTTACATAACTACCCTCAACAAAGAGTGCACCCTTGCTCATACCGAAGATATCACCAAGAGAGATGCTCAAATCGGCACCACCAGCCCAACCGGTCTGGTAGTTTGTATAGAGGCGTGGGCGACCATAGATAGCCTTAACAGCAAAGTAATCGCCGAGGTTATAGGTAACTCTTGCACCGAGCAGTGAGTTGTTAAAGCCGAGCTGGCGATCTTCAAAGCTACGGAAAACAAGTCCATTACCAAACTGCTCGTACATATTTCCGAGAGTTACAGAGTAGCTCTTGTCCTGCCACTGTGCATATACAAGCGGTATAAGCACCTTGTATGGCTTACCATAGTTACCAATCTCATAACCCTGCAGTGCCGGTGTATAGACCTCCGCCTGAATACCTGCCGAAAAGCGGTCTACAGCGTAGTCTACCTTGATGTAGTCGTTAGAACCAAAGAGGTCATCTGGAGCAGGTGTAGAGAGAGCTTTGTCATCAAAATAGAAGATATTATTACTCTCCAAGCTACCCGAAATCACTCCGCCCTTCTCGCCTAAAGTTATCTGCGCCGAGGCAGAGAGAGCTAAGGCTGCTGCTACAACAAAACTAAATAGTCTCTTCATAAACATTGTGTTCAGATACAACCAGAAACTCCCCAGATGGAGAGTTTCTGATAGTAGTGGTTAATTATTATTTGCGTGGATTACGCTTATCTGCAACGCGAACAAAAGACTCACGAAGCTCCTCTGCACTCTGAAGACGATACTTAACAACCTCAGGAGCCTTTGTACTCTCCACAATTGGCAGAGCTGTACGGCTCTTTGGAGCCTGACGAGGCTTAACCTCATAGATTGTCTCAGGATTTGCCTTGAACGCTGTTGTTGGAGCAACAGGTGCTACAGCAGGAGCAGCTGCGCCGTTACGAGTAAGCACGATTGGAGCAACAATCATACTGTAGAGCTGATACTGACCGTTTCCAGTATCACGAGCAATCTGTGGATAGAAGTCCTCAGTAAATGTCTGCTCAATGTTATTCTCATCCTTGAGTGAGAATGTATGGCGGATAGGATAGATTGTAATGGTATTCTTATCTGCAGAAACCTCAACAGGGAAGTGACCATTAACAACATTACCATTGCTATCTCTCATAAATGGCATTGTAGCACGGCTACAAGCACCGATAAACTGGAATACATTCTTATACCACTGTGCCATAGGAGCAAAGTACTCAACATTAAATGGAGCAGTAACCTTACCGTCAGCACCAATCTCAAGATACCACTTTGGACCGAAGTCAAATACTGGAGACTCGTAGTTGTATGCAGAGTATGTATTTGCATCAGCGATAAATAGCTCATAAGGGCTTGCGTACTTAGCAGGAATCATACCGTCTGGCTCGCCTGTATGCTCAGGGATAGGACAAGTTACCACATCTGCATCATACTCAAGGCTAAAGCCCTGGCAGAGGATACGGTTCTGACTGCGAACATTTGCATTGAAATCATCTACAGCACCCTTGAACTGGTTGTAAACAGCATCTACCTGCTCCTTAGTCTTGAGGTTTGACGCCTCAAAGAAGAACTGGTAAACCTCCTCTGGAAGGGTCTTCTCGTAACCAACCTCACCGATAACTACCTTGCTTGAGATCTTCTCAGTAGCCTGTACAGTGTAGTTATTACCATCACTCTCGCCGATAATGTAGTTTTCGTTATTACTATTATGGCCACAGTCGTGGTTAGTGTCGCCAGGAGTCTTGCAGTAGTGCCAGTGGTTGTAGCGGATAGTTGTTGTTGCAGTCCACTCACCCTTAAGATCCTCAAAGAGTGAAGAGTGTACTGGAGTTGCTGCAGGCTCCTTTGCAGAACGATATACATCAATTGCTGATGCCCAAGTACCCTCGTCGTTCATAACGCTAAGACCGCAAACAGTAGATGCATCTGGACGAGTAGTGAAGTTTACGTTCCAACCCTCTGTGAGGTTGATTGCTGCGAGCTCCTCTGCAGTAAGATCTACACCGTATGTCTGAAGCATATAGTCAATAGCCTCTGGCTCAGTTATGTTAAGAGCCTTCATAGTCTGGCTAACCATTGCAGCCCAATCACGCTCGTAGTTTGCAAGGTACTTTGCCGCAATTGCATTTGCACTACCACACTTGAGGTTAAACCAAACAAGATCGTGATCGTTTACGCCAGTCTCTGGATTTACAATACCCTTAACAGTAGCTGTTGGAGCTGGCTTTGTAGGCTTTGGAAGGGTAAAGTCAAAGGTCTTATAGCTCTGCTTAGAACCATTCTCATCACCCAAAGTTGTAACATAGAGGGTATAGTTTGTATTCTGACGCATATAGTAGTAGTCCTCAAGTTTTACAGTAGTATCACTAAAGACTGTGAATGAGATACCGCTCATAAATGAGTGGTAAGAGGTGATATACCACTGAATAAGGCTACGATCGTTGTTAAGCAGTGGAAGAAGCTCAAGCATAGTACTTGTATCCATCATACCGATACACATACCATAAGCACCCTCAGGAAGCTTTACAGTAACATTACCACCAAGTGGAGTGAGGTTAAATGTTACATCAGGCTTTGCGCTGATCTTTGTAGGCTGCTTTGCCTGTACAAATACCTTCTTGTTGTAACCCTGCCAATACTTTGCATCGTCTGGCATCTTACCTGTTGCGTAGTACTCTGCAACATAGTTATTGAAGTCAAACAGTGCGCTGTAGTAACCAGGACCCCAACCCCAGTGGTCGTTTGGATCATATGCAAACTCACCGAGCATCAGATACATTGGCTGACCTGGAACAATCGGATCGTAGAACACTGGCGCATCCTCACTTGGAGTACCAACATAGCTATTCTCCTCATTGAACAACCAAGTAGTAGACTCTGTAACGTAGTTGTGGTACACATCGTCGTTCATATTGAGCATCTCAGCATCGGTAAAGCCCTTTACAAGACGGTTTGTGTAGTATACAGGGAACTCTGTAAGACCCCACTTAATTACATTACCCTCACCAATCTTATCCTTTGGATAGTTGAAGTGAGCTGAGAATGACATATAGTCAATATCGTAGATAGTAAGCTCCTCAGTAAATGCCTCGGTCTTGAAAGTCACCTTAACAACATCTGAAAGGAACTCGTCCTCAATAGTTGCAGCAGCAAAGATAGCCACATAGTCAGTATTAGGGCTGAGCGCTGTAAGGTCTACCAAGTCCTGACCATCCTCACAAGTAGCAACCTCGCCAGTAGCAAAGATAAGGTCCGGAATAAGGTTTGTGTCAGATGTCTCAACAACATAAGCGTACTGAGCAATGTTCTCAGTTGTAAGCTTAATCTGCGCTGTAGAAGAGCCTGCCTTTACAAACTCAGCCTCAAACTTAAAGGTAAGCTCTGGATCTGGCTTTGGATCTGGCTTTGGATCTGGTTTCTCCTCTGGATTTGGATCCGTGTTGTCAACCTCGTTCTTGTCGCCCACGCAAGCAATAAATGCTACCGCCGCAAGGATTACCATCAAGCGAGATAAAATCAATGTAATTTTTTTCATAAAAATGTGATTTAATATATTATATTAATTAGTTTACATTTAACGGCGCAAGATACGATAAAAAATTCATTTTTAGAGGATAAATTTCAAAAAAATCTCTTACCATACCATAACACACTGCAAATCAACATTTTACAGCAAAGTTGAAATAACTATTGCAAAACCGAAAATTAATCTCTATCTTTGATAGTCAAAAATTTAGTTTCATTGCTATGAAGAGAATTATAGAGTGTGTGCCCAACTTTAGCGAGGGGCGCGATATGGAGATTATAAACCAGATTACAGCCGCCATAACCTCTGCGGCGAATGTTCGTCTGCTTGATGTAGACCCAGGCGAGGCTACAAACCGCACTGTGGTAACCTTTGCTGGCGAGCCAGAGGATGTTGTTGAGGCGGCCTTTGCTGGCGTTAAGCGTGCAGCCGAGCTGATTGATATGCGTAAGCACAAGGGTGCTCATCCACGAATGGGTGCTACAGATGTGCTACCTCTTGTACCGGTGTCGGGAGTAACACTTGAGCAGTGCGCTCAGTTGGCAAGAGAACTTGCAAAGCGCATTGCCACAGAGCTGCACATCCCCGTATACTGCTATGAGGCGGCAGCATTTACCCCAGAGCGAAAGAACCTTGCCGTATGTCGCGAGGGTGAGTATGAGGCCTTGGCACAGCGTTTTGCCGACCCAGCCTCTGCGCCAGACTTTGGTGGCGAGCAGTGGAACGAGAGCACCGCTAGAAGTGGTGCTACTGCCGTTGGCGCACGAGATTTTCTTATTGCAGTAAACTACAACCTCAACACAACCTCTACCCGTCGTGCAAATGCTATTGCCTTTGATGTTCGTGAGAAGGGTCGCCCAGTACGCGAGGGAAATCCGATTATAGGCAAGGTTGTCACAGACGAGAATGGCGAGCCGATTATGCGTCCTGGAACACTCAAGGGGACAAAGGCTATTGGCTGGTACATAGAGGAGTACGGCATTGCTCAGGTATCGATGAACATTACAGACATCGCCCTCACACCGCTTCACATAGCCTTTGACGAGGTTTGTCGTGCAGCTGGTGAGCGCGGTATTCGTGTTACGGGTACTGAGATTGTCGGCCTTGTACCAAAGCGAACACTTATTGAGGCTGGAAAGTACTTCCTCCGCAAGCAGCATCGCTCTGTAGGTATTGCCGAGAGCGAGATTATCCGCATAGCGGTAAAGAGTATGGGTCTTGACGAGCTTAAGCCATTTGTGCCAGAGGAGAAGATTATTGAGTATATGCTTGCAGACAAGAGCTCAAAGGCCCTTGTTGATATGACCTGCACAGAGTTTGCCCTTGAGACCGCAAGCGAGTCACCAGCACCTGGAGGAGGTTCAATCTCTGCATATATGGGAGCTCTGGCCGCAGCGTTGGGTACTATGGTTGCTAACCTCTCGTCACACAAGGCCGGTTGGGATGATCGTTGGGAGGAGTTTTCTGACTATGCTGAGCGTGGCCAGGAGCTTGTCAGCCGACTGCTCGCCCTTGTGGATGAGGATACAGAGGCCTTTAATCGCATTATGGCAGTATTTGCAATGCCAAAAATCACTGCCGAGGAGAAGGCTGCCCGCAGCGCCGCGCTACAGAGTGCTACTCTCTATGCTACAGAGGTGCCGCTAAAGACTATGAAGGCGGCCTACGAGTGTTTTGAGATTGTAAAGGCTATGGCAGAGATAGGCAACCCTAACTCCGTATCAGATGCGGGTGTAGGCGCTCTTGCAGCGCGCAGTGCCGTTCTTGGTGCAGAGCTAAATGTAAAGATTAACGCCGCAGGACTAAAGGACCGAGAGGCTGCAGAGCATCTTATCAGTCAGGCAGCAGAGATTGCCCGCAAATCTATAGCACTTGAGGCAGAGATATTAGAGATTGTAAATCAGAAAATAGGATAACAGTATGACCCTAAATGAGTTTCAAGAGAGCATCCGTGCAGGTATTCCAGATACACTGCCAGCGCCAAAGCCATACGACACGACAATAAACCACGCCCCAAAGCGTAAGGATATCCTTACCCAAGAGCAGAAAGAGTTGGCACTACATAATGCTCTGCGCTACTTTGACCCCAAGCACCACAGTGTGCTTGCGCCAGAGTTTGCAGAGGAGCTTCGCACATATGGGCGTATATATATGTACCGTTTCAGACCTGAGTATGAGATGTATGCTCGCCCTATAGACCACTACCCTGCTCGCAGCCGACAAGCTGCGGCAATAATGCTGATGATACAGAACAACCTTGACAAGGCCGTAGCTCAGCATCCACACGAGCTAATAACATACGGCGGTAATGGTGCAGTATTTCAGAATTGGGCGCAGTATCGTCTTACGATGAAGTATCTCAGCCAGATGACTGACAGTCAGACACTTGTTATGTACTCTGGCCATCCGCTCGGACTATTCCCTTCACACAAAGATGCACCGCGCGTAGTGGTTACAAATGGTATGGTTATTCCAAACTACTCCAAGCCAGATGATTGGGAGAGGCTTAACGCTATGGGAGTATCACAGTATGGACAGATGACCGCGGGCTCATATATGTACATCGGCCCGCAGGGCATTGTTCACGGCACAACAATCACAGTTATGAATGCCGCCCGCAAGAGATACAAAGAGGGTCAGACAGATGCTCGCGGAATGCTATTTATCTCCTCTGGCCTTGGAGGTATGTCGGGTGCACAGCCAAAGGCGGGAAATATCTCGCAGGTGGTTAGTGTTGTTGCTGAGATAAACCCAAAGGCTGCCGAGAAACGACACTCACAGGGTTGGGTAGATGAGCTGCACTACTCACTTGACAATCTTATTGCAAGAGTCAGAGGTGCTGTTGCGGCAAAGGAGGTTGTATCATTGGCCTATGTCGGCAATGTTGTAGACCTATGGGAGCGACTTGCTGAGGAGCAGATATCTGTAGACCTTGGCTCTGACCAAACTTCGCTGCACAATCCGTGGGCTGGAGGTTACTACCCTGTAGGGTATAGCTATGAGGAGTCAAACCGTATGATGGCCGAGGAGCCAGAGCGTTTCCGCGAGGCTGTTAAGGAGTCACTACGCCGACAGGTTGCCGCCATAAACAAGCTTACTGCACGCGGAATGTACTTCTTTGACTACGGCAACGCCTTCCTTCTTGAGAGTTCTCGCGCTGGGGCAGATATTATGGCAGAGGATGGTATCGCCTTCCGCTATCCATCTTATGTACAGGACATTATGGGGC
>JAFOYS010000140.1 GCA_017391435.1 Alistipes sp.
ACAGTCACATCTTCAAACTGACCTGTCATATCAAAGCGAGTAAGGATATGTTCTGCCATCCACTTTTCGCCCTTCAGACGAGCCTCGGTGTACTTTGTCTGACCAAACTCAGTCTCAAGACGCAGGAAGTAGCGCAGCAGTGGGTGAAGCATAGCCTTGCTATTGTTTACAGGCTCGCCAGAAGCAAAGTCGTACTTAATATGCCAAGAGCCATCCTCGCACTGCAGACGGAGGTAGGTATCAGCAATGCCAAGTGCGTGGTTAAGGTACTTCTCCTCGCCAGTTGCGTTATAGAGGTCTAGAAAAGCCTCTGCTGCTGAAGCAGCCTCAAGAGCCATAGTTTTACCCTGATTCCAAACCTCCTTTGAGTGAATAAGATTCTTGTAGTATGTCGGAGGGAAGTATGCAAGAGGCTCATCTGCCTTGCGAGACTGATCCATAAGGAACTGAGCTGCGCCACGAGCAATAGCTAGCGCGTTCTCGCTGTAGTGTGGAAGGAGCTTGGCAAGCAGTACCTCGGTCTTAACTACAGCACCGATAATCTTGCAAGGATAGGTAAAGTGCTTGTAGCTCATATCTGGTTCTGAGCTTGTTGCAAAACTCTGAACCTGAGGCATTTTGTGTACATAGAGAAGGCCGAGTATTGCCGCCTCGCGATAGCCTCTTACCGCACCTGTATAAGGAGGGTTAAAGCCGTAATCTCGCCAGAAACTACGCTCGCCAGCAGTGCCAACAACCTCGCCATTGCTATTTAGTCCCTCGACCTTGAGAGTAATGGTAGTTCCCTCTGGGATGTTATTCCAGATTGGAGATAACGCACTCTTTGGAGAGTCAGATGTAAAACTCCAACTCTTCCCCTCCGCAGTTGCAGTAAAGCGATACTGCACAGCGCCCTCTACAGTGCTAAAGTCAAAAGATGGAGCGTAGATAAACTTCTTTGAAAAACCGTTCCAAAATGGACGATTCTCGCTACCTGGGTGTACAGGTGTAAGATACTCAGCAGCAGCCTTCTCAGTAAGGGCTACATTTGGGTCTTTAGGCGCACAAGAGATAAGTGCTCCGCAAAACAATAGAGTTGCTAAAATTCTCTTCATATACTTAATGTTTAGTGTTTTAACTATTTGATTTTGAGAGATTGGAATACTACTTGGTCTTCGGCATCTGATGTCGTTGTAGCGACTATCTTCAGCGCTTTGATTGCCTGTGTAGGTCTTATTACTGCTCCTGCTACATCAAAGTCAGCCACCTTGACAAAACTCTTGCCGTCATAGCTAACCTCAATATATCCCCTCATAAAGTTGCATCTACGCAGGTGTATGTGTCCTGTCATAGCCTCAATTTCGCGACAGTTTAACGGCTCGGCAAAACGATACTCTACCCAATCGCCAGCCTTTGCGGCGCGAGTTGTGCGAACAATGCTGTTGTTATACTTAGTCGCATTTGTCATAGGGGTCTTGCTGCTGCAAGGAATAGATGAACTGACAGTTACCGCTGGCTTTAGTCGTGCGTAGTACTCCTTACTGCCTGTGCGCTTGCTTATTCCACTTCCACGCTTGCTGTAAAACTCATAGTTGTATGGTTTGTCTGTGGCAATAGGTTTTGTGTATCGAGATTGCTTGCCCGTTGTAAGGTCTATATAATATAAGGTGGAGTTGTCGGATGTGCTGGCTGTAATAACCCCACTTGAGTAGTTTACTGAAGGGGTCTCAAGGCGATATGTCACACCCATAGCGTCCATACGCTTATAGTGCTTTGTCTTAAGTGCAGAGTAGAACTCATCCCAGTTGCGAGGATTCTGACACCACGCCACCTCGGCAAGCGCTGTTAGGCGCGGGAAGAGCATATAGTCAAGATAATCGCTCTTTTCTGGGTTGTGGGCAATGTATATCTCACTGAAAAACGAAGCCTCAATACCCGCAACACTCTTTAGGTGCGTCTCTGTAAATCCCTGCTTCTTAAAATCAAATGATAAGACCTTCTTAGCATCAAAGATAGCTGCCCAATTGTGTCCTGCCTCGGATGCAGACTGCTTCATATCAAAGTAGAAGTAGTGACCTGGCATTATGATTGTTGGATAGCCCTTTGCAGTCGACTCAAGACACCTCTTAATGCTTTCCCAGCCGTGTACGCGAGTTGTTGTTGGAAGTGTTCCACCTTCGATTGCTTCGTTCCACACTGCGGGTTTCTTGCCGTACTTTGTAAGAATTTCTGTTGTACGGGCAATAAAGTAGTCCTCTATCTGCTTGTTGTTCTGTAGACCCTTTTCGGTTTTAAGACGCTGACAATCAGGACACTTGCTCCATTGGCTCATATTTACCTCGTCGCCGCCGATGTGGATATATTCGGATGTAAAGATAGAACTTACCTCGCGGATAATATCCTCAATAAGGGTGTAGTTGCTCTCTTTTGCGGCGCACCATACATTGCGAATCTCAAGACCATTGGTGTTGTTTTCACTTGGGGTATAGTTGCACAGAATCTCGGGATATATCGCCCCTAAAGCCTTACTGTGGCCAGGCATATCTATCTCTGGTATAACCTCAATATTGCGTTGTGCAGCATAGGCGACAATCTCCTTAAGCTCTTGCTGAGTGTAGTAACCACCCCATTTCTCGTAGAACTTGCCGTAACGCGGAAATACAGGACTATCGCCACCGCGGAAGCCACCAATGCTCGCCAACTCTGGATGTGATTTAATCTCAATGCGCCAACCCTCGTCGTCAGTAAGATGGAAGTGTAACTTATTGAGTTTTAGTTGCGCCATAAGGTCAATATAACGCTTTACTTTATCCTTGTCTATCCAAGTTCTCGCTACATCAAGCATAAAACCACGGTAACCGAATTTTGGTCTATCCTCTATTGTGCAACAAGGTACTGTTTGTGGAAACTTAGAGCTCTTTGAGTAGACTGAGGCGGGTAATAACTGTAGTAAGGTCTGTATGCCGTTAAACACACCAGCATAACCTCCGCCGGCAATAGTGATGTTCTTGTCTGTGACTGTAAGGCGATACTGCTCCTGGTCAAGCAGGCGGTTGATTGTAAGCTGAATATCGCCCGGCATAACC
>JAFOYS010000141.1 GCA_017391435.1 Alistipes sp.
AGTAATGCCGATTCGTGGTATAGCCTTGCAAGTTTTTTGGACCGTCGCAAGCGATACTCTGAGATGCTTATGGTGTGGAGAAACATTATTGAGCTGCCTACAGTGCCTCTATCGTCAAAGATTGCCATTGTTGAGAGTATCACATCAAAGCGAGACTTCTACCGCAAGAATTTTCTCTTTATTGAGCCTATTATTACCCGCCTATATCAGCTTCACGCAGAGGATAGCAAGGTTGTAGACCTATATATCTACCATCTTATTGCGGCCAATCGTGTTGAGGAGGCGTTAGTGCTACTCAAGGGTAAATTGGACTCTGAGAGACCCGACGAGCAGCTATTAGCTCGTATTATCAGCATTGAGCAGCATCTTGACCGAGTGGACTCTCTTGCAACCTATGCCGATATGGGTATAAAGCACTACCCTACCACTGCCGATTTTTGGAATCTCAAGGCTTGGTTGCAGATGAGGCAGAGTGATAATAATGGCGCAATAAAGACCCTACGCTCGGCCCTTGAGTATGCAACAGATAGTAGAGCAAAGAGCTCTCTATGGGGTAGTATTGGTGACCAGTATTATGAGTTAGATCAGACCCGAAAGTCCTACGACGCATACTACAAAGCACTGAAATACAACGCCGATAATGCTGTTGTGCTGAACAACTTTGCCTACCATCTAAGTGTTACGGGCAAAAGCCTCAAGCAGGCCCTTACAATGTCACAGAGGGCCACTACCCTATCGCCAAACAACGCCACATATCTTGACACCCTTGCCTGGGTATACTACAAGTTAGGGCGATATGAGGAGGCTAAAAAGGTTATGCAGCAGGCAATGAGTTTTGACAACGAGAACTCTGCCGAGCTTGCTCTACACTACGGAGATATCCTTGAGGCTTTAGGAAGTACATTCCTCGCCCAAACATACTGGCGTAAGGCCCTTGAGAGGGGCACAGATCCAGAAAAGATAGATAGTCGTATTAAGGCTCAAAAGGCACGAATAGAGTCCGAAAAAGCTGGCAAAGAATGAGAAAACTCCTAACACTGATACTGCTAACAATAGCCACTCTCTGCCCACAACCACTCAAGGCACAGAGTGAGGCTGCACTGCGCAAGACTATAGACAATCTTGAGGCAAGCATAGAGCGCGAGGAGAAGGAGCTTGCCCGACTCAAAAAGAGCAAAACCTCAAAGCAGCAACTTGTAAACTCATTAGCGCGACAGATTGAGAAGCGAAACGCTCTGATAGCAGCCCGAGATAAGCAGATAAAGCAGTTGGGACAAGATATTTCTGCAGCAGAACAGCGAGTAGGGGAGTTGTCTCTATCTGTTGCACAGCTTGAGAGTAGCTGTGAGGCTATGGCTCGTGAAGCATATCGTAACTATCGCAAGAACAACACTTTAGCCTATATATTCTCTTCATCTTCTACCGACGACTTTGCTCGTCGCATAGCCTCTCTACGCTCTGCAACAAAGTACCGTAAGGAGCAGATTGCCCAGCTAACATCTACTCGCGATGCCGTGCAGAAAGAGCGACAGGCTCTTGCAGCAAAGCGCGAAGAGGTTGCTCTGGCAAAGAAAAAACTCGACAAGCAGAGGGCAAAGATGCGCGAGGAGCGAGATCTTGCCAAGGCCACTATACGCAAGATGACAAAGCAGGAGAAGAGCGTGCAGGCATCTATGGCAGAGCACGAGAAGCGTCTAAGCACCGCTATAGCTGAACTGCGAAAAATTACCAAGGGAAACAAGTCTGGTGGCTCATTTAGCACAACTACCAAAGGTCTAAAACTACCTGTAGCGGGTGGTAGGGTAGTACGCTACAATGCAAATACTGCCGAAATTGTGGGTAGCAAAGGTGCGAGTGTCAACTCTATATACGAGGGTAAGGTGGTGCGTATTTCGCGCAATAAAATCAACAATAAGTACGATGTTTATATCGCCCACGGAGAGTATATTTCATCCTATGCAAACCTCTCTGAAGTGTGCGTAAAGAGAGACGACAATGTGCTGAAAAACCAAAAAATTGGCACAATAGCCACTATGGTAAACCCTGCAACAATGGATTTAGAGTACAAGATTCTGTTTGCAATTCACTCTCCAAATCCAAAAGTGACAATGAAAGCAAGCAACCTTTTCAAATAGTATGGATATTAATTACTACTGTCAAGAGTGTAACTACCGTCTGCGCCACAAAAGAGCCATAAGAGAGTGGCTTCGCGAGGTGGCAAAGCGTGAAAACAATCTTAGAATAGAGCAGATAAACTATATCTTCTGCCCTTCAAATATTCATCGCCAGATGAATATCGACTTTGTGGGTCACGACTACTTTACAGATATCATAACCTTTGACTACTCAAATCTTGAAGAGGGTTATATTTCTGGCGATATATACATTGATTATCAGACAGTTACAGATAACGCAAGGATATACAAGACAACAGCCGAGGCAGAGATGCTTAGGGTAGTTGTTCACGGAGTGTTGCACCTCTGCGGTCAGGGAGACAAAACCCCTGAGACTGAGGCAGTTATGCACAGCAAGGAGGATAGATACTTAGAGTTATTTGCAGACAATTTTGCAGTTAAAAAGTAGGGTAGAGATGGTTTACGACATAATAGTTATTGGAGGTGGTCACGCAGGTTGTGAGGCGGCAAGTGCGGCGGCAAGAATGGGTGCCAAGACGCTGCTGCTTACTATGGATATGACAAAGTTTGCCTCTATGTCCTGCAACCCTGCTATTGGCGGTGTGGCAAAGGGTCAGATAGTCCGTGAGATAGACGCACTTGGTGGTCGCACGGCGATTATTACAGACCTATCAACCATCCAATTTCGTATGCTCAACCGCTCTAAGGGTGCAGCTATGTGGTCACCCCGAGCGCAGTGTGACAAGAGTCGCTTCTCGGCACTATGGCGAGAGGAGTTAGAGAATACAGAAAACCTCTATATTTGGCAAGATTCTGTAACGGAGATACTCTTTGACCAGAGCGGCGAGAAAAGCCGCGTAAGTGGCGTTAAAACGCAAATGGGAGTGGTTTTTAAGGCTAAGGCAGTAGTGCTAACGGCGGGAACATTCCTCTCAGGACTAATGCACTGTGGACGACAAAACGCAACAGGTGGTAGGGCAGGAGACGCAGCGAGTTTTGGAGTTACTGAGTCTTTAAAAGAGGTTGGTATTGAGGTTGGCAGAATGAAGACGGGAACACCTGTACGCATAGATGCCAGAACGGTAGACTTCAGCCGATTAGAGCCTCAATATGGTGACGAGAATCCTGCAAA
>JAFOYS010000142.1 GCA_017391435.1 Alistipes sp.
AGTAAGATATATGAAAAAGTTTTTATTTGCAATTTGCCTACTTGCCTCTGCGACTGCTGTAGCACAAAATGGCGGCATTGATGCTGCGATGATGGAGCAAATTCGCACTGGCTACAAAGGTACTGCTGCCGAGCGTGCGGTAAAAAACGCACTTGCGACAACCTCTATCTCTACCCTTGCCACAAATGGCGACAACCTTGCAATGTGCGACACACACTTCTCGCACCAGGTAAAGACAAAGGGCATTACCAACCAAAGATCATCTGGTCGTTGCTGGCTCTTTACTGGTCTTAATGTGTTGCGTGCGAAGATGATTGTAAAGCACGACCTTAAGGAGTTTGAGTTCTCGCAGAACTACCTCTCATTCTACGATTTGCTTGAGAAGTCTAACCTATTCCTTCAGGGGATTATCGACACTCGCACCCTACCGCTTGACGATCGCAAAGTAGAGTGGCTACTCAAGAGCCCTATTGGCGATGGTGGTCAGTTTACCGGTGTATCTAACCTTATCACAAAGTATGGTGCAGTGCCAAAGAGCGCTATGGCAGAGACCTATCAGAGCGAGAATACACGCGATATGCGAATGATACTCTCGCTCAAGTTGCGCGAGTATGCACTCACTCTTCGTGCTGCAAAGAAGTCTGAGCTGCAGAGCCTTAAGACCACTATGCTCACAGAGATTTACGGTATCCTTGTAAAGTGTCTTGGCGTACCTCCAACAGAGTTTGAGTGGACTCGTTACAACAGCAAGGGCGAGAAGGTTTCGACTAAGGTATATACTCCAAAGAGCTTCTACGATGAGTTTGTGGGCGAGGATCTGGAGAGTAACTATGTGATGATTATGAACGACCCTACTCGCGAGTATGGCAAGGTGTACGAGATTGACTACGACCGTCACGTCTACGATGGCGAGAACTGGCTCTACATCAACCTACCAATCGAGCGCGTGAAACAGATTGCTATTGCCTCTATCAAGGATAATACAGCGATGTACTTCTCTTGCGATGTGGGCAAGTATTTCGACCGCAAGAAGGGTGTGCTTGATATTGCAAATCTTGACTATCAGTCACTCTTTAACACTACCCTGCCGATGGATAAGAAGCAGCGAGTATCTACATTTGCCAGCGGCTCTTCTCACGCAATGACACTTATTGCCGTGGATATTGACGAGCAAGGCAAGACCACAAAGTGGATGGTTGAGAATAGCTGGGGCCCAACAAGCGGCTACAAGGGCAATGTGATTATGACCGACGACTGGTTTAATGAGTATATGTTCCGCCTTGTGGCTGAGCGCAAGTATGTACCACAGGATGTGCTCGATATGCTCAAGCAGAAGCCAATCCTACTCCCTGCGTGGGATCCGATGTTCGCTCCAGAGGAGTAAGATGTTGTGGTCAACACAAAAAAAGAGATTTGCTACTTGGCAAATCTCTTTTTTCTTTTAGCATCTCTTGCGGCAGCCTGCTCTGTAGTAAGCAGCGTTATTACCGTAAGGTCTATATGCGGCTCATCAACCTCTATTTCGAGTGTATAACCCTCATAGCCCTCCGCCTCGATAGTCATCAGATAGCCACCCTGCGGTAGTACAACGCGAAAACCCTCCGCGTCACTCTTGCGCTGATACTTAACATCCTTATCCCACTCGGAAGTAAAGGTTACAAGCGCACCAACAATAGGCTCTGCGCTCTTTTTAGGGAAAAGCTGTCCTGAGACATCCGATAACTGCGCGAATGCCGAGCTGGCAAACAGCAATGCAACTGTAAGTATAAATAATCTTTTCATAGAGCAAAGATAATAAAGTTTCACTATTAAGAGTTCTAAAATAGAGAAAAGTTAAAGCACAATTTCGTAAATACAACAAAATGTTGTATCTTTGGCAACGGAAAATATTTTTAACCTTTATACTTTAACCAAGATGAAAAGATTCTTTATGATTGCAGCATTTGCTGCTTCAATGGTTCTCTCAGCAGACTTTGCTTCTGCTCAGACCAAGGTTGAGGACTATCCAACCGTTCAGTTCTTTGCACACCGAGGCAGCCGCTTTGAGTATGATGAGAACACTATGCTCGCATTCCGTGAGGCTTATGCTCGTGGTGCTCGTGGTTTCGAGACTGACGTTCGTATGACAGGTTCTGGTGACCTTATCCTTAGCCACGACGAGTCACTCTACCGTACTTGCGGTGTTGACAAGCAGACTGAGGATATGACTACTAAGGAGTGTCTGAAGATTAAGACTAAGTCTGGTAATGACCTTGCACTCTGCCAGGAGCTTGCAGACTTCCTCTCAGACAAACCAAATATGTATATTGAGTGGGAGATTAAGACTATCCCTGAGCTCTACACAGAGGCTAAGCTTGAGGAGCTTTGCGAGAAGCTTTGGAATATGACTATGCCTACAAAGCACGAGTCTTCACTCTACCTGTTCACCTCTTTCGACAAGCGCGCGCTTAAGATTATGCAGCGTCTGCACCCAGAGGCTGAGATGATGTTGCTTAAGAGCAAGCCAGCTTCTCCAGAGATTTTGATGGAGGCTTACAATATGGGCATTATGCGCGTAGGTTGTAAGATGGACGGTACACACCGTAGCACAATCCGTTTGGGTCACAAGCTCGGTATGATTGTATCTCTTTGGCCAGGTAACAACAAGGAGGACTTCTTCCTCGGCGCTGCGCTC
>JAFOYS010000143.1 GCA_017391435.1 Alistipes sp.
ATATCTTCAGAACTATTGTTTTTCTTAACTCCTTTTAGTAACTTTGCAAGTGTGATCGAGTTGTTAGATGTGGGAATAAAGTCAGCACTTTGTGTATGCGGTATTCCACTTCCGTCTAATAACTCGATTTCTGTTACCTTATACCTCCACTTACCATCAGCACCACGCTCCCAACCGGTAGCAAGCTTGATTTTATTGGCATTTTCTTTGCTATTTGTTTGGATAATATTCAATAATCGCTTATCTTTAATGTCGGATATAGGGACTTTATTAGCAGACTCTGTGCTTGATACCGCAGACAAGTCTAATAAATGTTCCTTTTCTATTTGTGTTAGCTTGTGGTCATAGTATCTATTGCCCTTTGTATCTACTGCAATTTTTGAGAAATTTATTTGGTCTAACTCTTGAGTATTATGAATTAAATCGCTAACTTTGTAATGTATTGAGGCATCGGACCGCATATGAGGAGTACCATCTTGGGAAAGCGTATTTGTCTGATGTCTCTTTTTTAGCATCACATTGTACAAGTGTAACTCGTTAATCACTTGCGCCCCCTGATAGTACTCCTTGACAACCATTCTTGCAGAATATTGTGTGCCGTCAATGAAAACAGGACAATAGTAGATATGGACAGCCTTAACTGTTTCTACTTCATCGTCATCTACCTTTGCATTTCTCTGCATAGTTTCGATAATTTCTGTTGCTTAGTACCGTCTGATTGGCGAGTATTCTGTTCGGGAGTACAAAATGTAGGCTATCAATCGATAGCCTACTTTTTGTACCATTTTGTGTTATGTTACCCACCCCCTAAATCCCCCTCCTGTGAGGGGGACTGTTAATCGCCAATTAACCGCCAAGAACTGAAGCTATCAGTCGATTGTCTACTTTTTGTGTCATTTGATATCAATCAGTGCGACAGTTGGCTCTTAGAAGAAGTGGCCTAAGCTGAAGTAGAAGTTTGGCTTGCGGGAGATATTAGACGAACTGATATCAAAGCTCACTGGGCCTATCTTAGTGTCGATAGAGTAGCGAAGGCCTGCGCCCCACCAGTTTGAGGCGTTGTATGTATACATTTCGCTCCACAGAGGTGTGCTATTTATGCCGATAAAGTTCTTAAAATCAATACCCGAACGGCCATAGTTGAACATAACTGTTAGGTAGTGTTTTTTGAACAATCGTGTTCTAACATCTATACGGCCTATAGCCAGATTGTTGAAGGTTAGAGATATCTTGTTCAGGCCTATAAATGGTAGGTGTTGGTCTATATATCGTCCCATCTCGGTGCCACCCAACATATTGTTCATACTTGGGTAGCACGGTACAGGGCCGTTGAAGAGTGGATTCCAACCCTCAGAAGAGCCATTAGTTGCGCCCTTGCCAAAGAGAAAACCTCCATAGAGTTGAGGAATCACAACAAGTCGATTCTCAATAATTGGTACATAACCCTCAATGCCGAAGGTTAACGAGCCTGCGCCCAGGGTGTTTGTGCCTTTAGAGGTAAATGTTATATCTTTCCACAAAAAGTCAATATCGCCCTTGACGCCTCGCGTTGCAAAGCTGCTCTTGTTGAGGTTGTCGTAGCGCAGATAGGCAAAGGCTCCAAGCGTATTTACGAGTTTGTAATCGCTATCTACAGCATCATAGAGTGAGTACATAACCTTGCGAGGTTGTAGAATCTCCGCCTCAATACCCGCGCCAAGGCTAACGGTTCTTGAGTAGTTCTCGGAGAGATAGAGTCTGAACTTGTGTTGCAGAAACTTCATATTCATAACAAGCTCATCCATATCGTAGGCATCAAGCTCTGAGTTGCGGAAGATATACTCAAGGTTTACCTTCGGGTAGAGCAGCTTGCCGTACGAAAAGTTTGTCTTGAGCCACTGATTGCTTCCTAACTTGGCGCTTACATCGGCCTTAAATCCATTTATACGATTACTGTTTAGCCCCAGACGGAGTAGAACAGAGATCATATCCTGTGAGTCAAATCTAAAGCCAGCGCCGAAGGCGTGGGGTGGATTTTCAACAAAGTTGAATCGCAGTATATATCCGCTCTCAGAGTTGTCATCTTTGTGCAGACTGTAGGTAATGCTGTCGTAATTACCTGTGCCATAGTAGATTGACACAGACTTGTCTATATCGCTTTTAGATGCCTGCTCTCCAGTCTTTACGGTGCATTTGCGTCGTGCCCACTTCTCAATATCACTCTTGATGCCAACCATCTCAATTTTGGAGATCAATACTGAGTTCTGAACAATGTTAATTGCGCGATTTTTATCTACATCTTTGCTCGCCTTGTTTTTGTTATCTGCAAAGATTACCTCTTTAAGAGCCTTGAAGTTATCCTCTTGCGCTACTGCCGCCTCGTAACCGCTCTGGGTGATTCTGGCAACACTCTCTGTGTCAAAACTCAACATTCCCACCCCCTTTAGGTCGGGGCTGATAAAGATGTCGCAGAGTTTGTGGTAGTTCTCAAACTCCTTGTCTGTGATAATCTCCTTGAGCTGCTTTACCTGCGAGAAGATTGAGGATAGGTTGTCTGTTTCGCTCTCCAAACCAGGTGACATACTCACACCGATAACAAAGTCGGCACCCATAGCTCTACACTGCTCTGCAGGGAAGTTGTTTACAAGACCGCCATCTACATACAGAGTGCTGTCTATCTTTATAGGGTCAAAGAGGATAGGTATTGCCATTGATGCTCTAAGAGCCTTTGTGAATACGCCCTTGTTAAATACCTGAGCCTCACCATTTATCATATTGGTTGCTACGCAGATAAATGGAATTGGTAGCTCGTTGAAATCTATAGGGTCAGAGTAACCAACAGAGAGTGAGTTGAAGAGGTTGATAAGGTTGCTACCCGACACAATGCCTGTAGGCAGTGAGTTCTTGAAGGACTTTGCCTTGATCTTCTCAGCATCGTTGTTAAAAGAGAAGGGGAGGGTTAAGGTTTGGGTGCTACTCTTAAGTTTGCTCTCGTAGGATATCTTCTCGCGGTCAACTTTGTTGCTTATAAGTCTATCCCAATCTACGCTGCTGATAATGCTAAGAATCTCGTCAGAGGAGTATCCAAGAGCATACATACCTCCGACAATCGAGCCCATACTTGTGCCAGCAATATAGTCAATAGGTATTCCCGCCTCCTCAATATACTTAAGAACACCTATGTGTGCAGCTCCCTTGGCTCCACCACCTGATAGTACAAGACCAATCTTCGGGCGGGAGTGTACAGCGGTGCTATCTTGCTGTGAGTACGCAGCCTGCGGAATGGTAATTAGCAGTGCAATCCACACACTTTTTAGGAATCTTCTAAAAGTTGACATCTGGGTCGGGTTGGTTTTATAGGAGGTTAGAAGTAAAATAGTCTCTAATTCTGAAAAGAGGCTAACCAAAACAGGATAGCCTCTTTCAAAGTGTTGTGGTATAAGGAGTTAGATTGAGATGTCAAGAATCTCAAACTTGAGAATACCCGCAGGAACGGTTACCTCAACAACATCACCCTTCTTCTTACCAAGCAGAGCCTTTGCAATAGGGGTGCCAATAGCAAGCTTACCCTCGCGCAGGTTAGCCTCGTGCTCAGCAACGATTGTATAGACAACCTGACGGTTGTTATTGTGGTTAAGCAGAGTTACCTTGCTCAGAATCTGTACCTTGCTTCTGTCAATCTTTGTCTCGTCGATAACGCGCGCATTAGCAAGTGTAGCCTCCATCTGTGCGATTTTCATCTCCAGCATACCCTGAGCCTCACGAGCTGCGTCGTACTCTGCATTCTCGGACAAATCACCCTTATCACGAGCCTCGGCAATAGCGGCCGATGCTGCTGGGCGCTCTACTGAGCGCATATGGTCAAGCTCATCCTTGAGCTTCTTGTAACCCTCTGCTGTTAAATAAATTATCTCTTGTGCCATAGTTATAATATGTCTTTTAATAGCATAACAAAAAAACAAGAATCTCAACCTTTCGGCTGAAACCCTAATATCTCCTCTATTTGAGTGCAAAGGTAAGTCAAATATTTTGATTTCCAAAATCGGCGAGCAAAAAATGGCGCTTAAGACAAATTTGCACTAAAATTCTTGCTTTTTAGAGTAAAAATGCCTACTTTTACACAAATTTAGCATAAAATTTTTAAAATATATTTAACTATGAGTCAGTTTAATCGTTATCGCTCAATCTACTCACACGAGGAGTTGATGGCAAAGCTTCGCCGTCTTAAGCACGTTGCTCTTGATATGGATGGCACCATCTATATGGGTACCACACTCTTCCCATATACAAAGCCATTCCTTGCAGGTGTTAAGGAGTTGGGTCTGGGATACTCGTTCCTTACAAACAACCCATCTTCTTCTATTGCAGACTATCTTGCAAAGCTTGCTCGTCTGGGCGTTGAGGCTACTGAGGAGGAGATGTATACAACGGCTCTGGCTACTATTGACTACATTAAGACCCACTATCCAGAGGCAAAGCGTCTCTTTATGCTCGGAACTCCTTCTATGATTACTGAGTTTGAGAAGGCCGGCTTTGAGAGCGCTGCTGACGATGCTAACGATCGTCCAGATGTGCTTGTTGTAGCATTTGATAAGACCCTTGCCTATGACCGCCTCTGCCGTGCCGCTTGGTGGATTAGTCAGGGTGTGCCGTATATTGCAACAAACCCAGACCGTGTATGTCCTACAGACCAGCCTGTGGTGCTTGTTGACTGTGGTTCTATCTGTGCCTGCCTTACACACGCTACAGGCCGCACACCAGATATAACACTTGGTAAGCCAGATCCAAATATGCTCTCTGGTATCCTTCACCGCTATGGATATGAGTCTGATGAGGTTGCTATGGTTGGTGACCGTATCTATACAGATATTGAGATGGCGCACAATGCTGGTGCTTTTGGCGTGCTTGTCCTCTCTGGTGAGACTACTATTGAGGTTGCCGATGCTGCTCCAAAGCAGCCACACCTTATCTGTGACAGTATTGAGGTACTTGGTGAGCTTATTGCTCAGTCACATAAGTAGTTATGGGTCAGATATATGTAAAACTGTGGCGCGTGTTTCTCGTCACAGTTTTTCTCTTTGTTACTGTTGGTTGTGCGGTAAAAGACTTGAGCCACAATCCAGAGGCTGTAGATAGCATTACTACACAATATATATATACAGAGCTCTCTGCGGATTATCCCCGATTTGATACTACTGTAGTGTGTGTTGATCGCGTAAAGATGACTCGTCAGGATAATATCCCCGTGGCACTTGTAGATATTATTCGCACCGATAGTACTACAGTTCGCGAATTTATCCACTTTGACTACGAAACTATCAGCCGCGTGCGCGATGTTATGGAGTCAGAGGAGAGTGTGTCTACAGCTCAGATTGCCAATAGTCTCTCTATCTCAGAGCTAAATGCACAGTTATACCGACAGATTGTCCTTCGCGCAAAAGGGAGAATAGCTGTTGGCCATTAGCCGTTGGCTTTTCATAGGTACAGACTTCGTCTGTCTGTGTTTATTCGGATTTAGGTTGCTGCCGCAAGGCGGTGAAAGAGAAAATATCCACCAAAGGTCAAGCTTGCTTGAAACCAAAGGGGGATATTTTTTATTTCAATAACTCGTAGAGTTGCCCTAAATCCGCATCAGCACGGAAGAAAAACGGAGTTTACGGCATTCTGCCGTTTCCTCCTCGCGGCTCGGCAAAGCCTGCGAGCAGTCTCTGCTCTCGCTCCGCAGCGTCGGTTTTCATAAAGTCTTTTGGGTCACTTTTCTTCAGAAAAGGGACGGTACTATACGGTTACTCGTGGTGGTAGGGCTCGCCGCGCAGGATTGTATATGCGCG
>JAFOYS010000144.1 GCA_017391435.1 Alistipes sp.
CCAGTCACTATACAAGAGTTGTGTAGCAAATGGAGTGGTCTTTGAGTCTATTCGTCCGCGAGACTACGAGATTAAAGATTGGTTAGGTGGCTTTGTTGCCCAGCACGGACTGCAGATGGCACCAAACTGCGCGCAACTACTTGTAGACCACTTAGGTACAGATATCTCTCGCATAGGTAACGAGCTGAACAAGCTCATTGTCTCTATTCCTCAGGGAACAACCCGCATCAGTGCGACTGAGATTGAGACCTACATCGGAATCTCAAAGGACTTTAATGTCTATGAGCTCTGTCGCGCTGTAGCCGTTAAGGATGTAAAGCGCGCAATGAACATTGCCGACCATCTATCGCAAAACACCAAGCAGACGCCACTGCTGCTGATTGTTATGGCACTATTTGGCACTTTCCGCGAGATATTTATCGTAGAGTACCTGCGTTGGTTAGAGCGTGTAAAGCGCGTTCCATTCCCGACAGATCAAGAGCTACTTGGACACCTAAAAGGCAGCAACATATATGCTCTACGCGACATAAAGAGCTACTCAAGCCTATGGCCTCGTCCAAAGCTATTCAGCATCTTGGGGCTACTCAGAGAGTATGATGGCAAGAGCAAAGGCATAGGCTCTGGTGGCAAGAGTGATGGCGAGTTACTAACCGAATTGTTACTTAAAATCTTTATGTAATCAGATATGGAGCACTACCAGATAACAAACAACTCCATCAGCAAGTACGACACTGACTCTCAGGGCGTTTGTCCCTGCCAGCGTATGCGCACAAAGGGCAATAAGATAGTGAGTCTTGACAAGCACATTGACCTACTAAACTACACTTTTGAGGTGATATACGGCACAGAGTCAGACTTAACAGCACGCCAGGTTGAGAGTGCTTGCACTGCGCTTTTAGAGCGCGGTGGTTACTCTGCCTCTGTATCGCACATCATAGAGTTGCAATACAACATAAACAGGGAGCTTACACTGCGTGTTATAGAGAGCTCTCCATACAAGGATTTTGCACTCAGAGCAGTTCGCCCTAACGCATACCCCTTTAGCATAAACTGTTTTGAGGCAACGCTACAGACATCTGCCTCAGTGGCTCTTGTCGACCTACTGCGAAACCTCTCTCGCCACTACAGCTGTGACATTCCACTATGCATCGACAATGAGGGTAAAGTTTGGAGCATTGACGGCGCGTCACCAATTATTGTCAAGGGCAAGAAGATAACTATCAGTGCAACAATACACACGGTACAGACAGAGGTAAGCTCCGAAGCACTTGCAAACCTACTGAACTACCAGATATCATTTGAACCAATCTCTTTCAACGACGCTCTGGAGGCAGATGAGCTGTTCTATGTTGACAGTCGTGGCATTACATCCGTGCGCTCACTCTCAGAGCATATCTATAGCGACAATGTCGCCAATCTATTACACCGCTCACTAAACTTTATTGTATAATGGCTAAGGTTGTTGTTGGACTATCTGGAGGCGTAGACTCTTCTGTAGCTGCGTGGTTGCTCAAAGAGCAAGGACACGAGGTTATAGGACTCTTTATGCGAAATTGGCACGACACGACAGGTACTCTTGAAGGAGACTGTCCGTGGCACGACGATCAGGTCTTTGCAGAGCTTGTAGCAAAGAGGCTTGACATAGAGTTTCACTATGTAGACCTGTCGGAGCAGTACCGTGAGCGCGTTGTAGACTATATGTTTGCTGAGTATGAGAGGGGCAGAACACCCAATCCCGATGTGCTATGCAACCGCGAGATAAAGTTTGATGTATTTCTTAAGGAGGCACTCAAGCTCGGTGCAGAGTATGTCGCTACGGGGCACTACTGCCGTAAGAGCGAGACTATTGTAGAGGGCAAGAGAAGATACTCACTGCTTGCAGGCACGGATAACAACAAAGACCAGAGCTATTTTCTCTGCCAGCTCACTCAAGAGCAGTTGCGCTATGCCCTCTTCCCTATCGGCCACCTTACAAAGCCAGAGGTTAGAGAGATTGCTGTAAGCCAAAAATTGGCCACCGCAAAGCGTAAAGATTCGCAGGGCATATGTTTTGTTGGCAAGGTAGACTTACCGGTCTTTCTGCAGCAGAAGCTCG
>JAFOYS010000145.1 GCA_017391435.1 Alistipes sp.
AAGATAGGAACGCTGGTCGGCGTTCCTATCTTTTTACTCTTCACACTCAAGTTCTGCTCGTAACTGCTCTACAAGCTGCGGAACACCAATAGCTCCGCGCTCTTTGATATGCGTCAGAGGGTTGCTAATCTTTGAGATATCTGGAGTGCCTGGGTCAACAAGGTAGATTGGTACTTGCTTGTCCCTGACAAAGTAGACAAGGGCTGCGGCAGGGTAGACAACAAGCGATGTGCCTACGACAATCAGTATATCTGCCTGCTCGACAATTCTGCTTGCGATGTCAAACATCGGAACATCCTCACCAAAGAAGACAATATTTGGGCGGAGAAGCTCTCCATCCTCGCCACGGTCATCAAGGCCCTGCTCCCACCCCTCGTTAATGTCATATACAAGCTCTGGGTTGACCTCCGAGCGCAGCTTCATCAGCTCGCCGTGTAGGTGGACAATATTTGTTGAGCCCGCCTGCTCGTGTAGGTTGTCTACATTCTGGGTTATCACGCAGACATCGGCCCACTGCTCCATCTGCGCAATGGCTATATGGCCCGCATTAGGACGCTTTGTGAGAGACTCCTTGCGACGCATATTGTAGAACTCAATTACCTGAGCGCGGTTGCGCTTTATAGCCTCTGCGGTGCAGACATCCTCAATACGGTAGTTTGCCCAGAGGCCGTCTGAATCGCGGAATGTGGTAATACCACTATCGGCACTGACTCCTGCGCCGGTAAATACGACAATTTTTTTCTTCTGCTTCATAGTTTCAAGACTTTACTATAAAGATACCCAAACTGTAGAAAATATTGCTAAAAGTAGGAAAAATTTTTGAGAGACAGTCTATTCGCAGACATTTTCTGCCGATTCACAGAACTATTTTGGAGGTTAATAACACTTATTTACTATATTTGCAGAAAATAAGGCACGATTTTTAGTTCTTATTTCGTTTAACTAAAAAAGAGATTGCTATGAATAGGTTTATATTTGTTATGTTGATGTCGGTAGCACTTAGCAGTTGCGCTGCTTTTAAGTCGGCATCTATAGGTGATGATCTATACACTTCGCACAGTCGCGTAGAGATTGCTGCCCGCCAGAAGGCTGAGGCAGAGGCTGCCCGAGCAGAGGCCGAGGCGCGAGCTGCCGCTTGGGAGGCTAAACTTGCTGAGGCGCGAGCTCTTGCTGCGGAGAGTGATTTTAAGGGGCTTACAACCACTGACAACCCTTTTGGAAATGTCAATTATGACTCTGTGCTGGCAGATGACTATCAGAGCGCATATGCCCGCCGTCTGTATGGCTTTAGCTCGCCTTCGTACAAGATGCCATCGAGCTACTATACCTATCGTTATTCAGATGCTTATCAATACGCTTCTGCATACGACCCTGCATTTTATAACATTATGGTCTCTGGAGATCAGGTGTGGGTAGAGCCTAAGTATATCACATCTATGTTTGGTACTTGGGGTGCTGCGGTTGCAGTGCCGTCATATGGCTGGTACTACGGCTGGGCAAGACCTTCATACAGTTGGTGGTATGGATATCCGCGCTACTCGTGGTATGATTGGAATTGGGGCTGCGGATACGACCCATATTGGGGTTGGACTTGGGGCTTTGGCTGGGGTGGATACCCTTATCATCCGGGATTTATCCCACCACACCACCATCATCACTACTATCCACCTCACTATGGCGGTGGTCACGGTCACCACAGTAGACCTACTATAGCTGTGCGTCCAAACTCTTCACGCCCAGGTGGTCGTCCATCTTATATCTCTGGTGGCGGTGAGGCTACTCTGCGCCCTTCATATGGTAGCGGTGGTAGCAGTAGCAATAGAACACAGTACCGTAGCGGAACTGTAACAGGTAGCGGAAGCTATCGCGGCAATGCTGGTAGTCGTGGCAGTAGCAGCTCGCAGTATCGCGGCAGTAGCAACAGCTCAACCCGTAATAGCAACTCATTCAACCAGCGCAATGATAACAACTCATTCCGTGGCTCATCAAGCTATGGCGGTCACTCGGGAGGTTACTCTGGCGGCGGACTCTCGTCAGGGGGTAGCCACGGTGGTGGTCAGGGCAGACGATAGTCTGGTATGAAAAGTGTATAAACAGTTAAAAAGTGCAAACAGTTATGAGAAAGATAGCAACATTGCTTTGCTCCGTTCTACTACTTTGTGGCGTGGCAAAGGGTAGAAATTATGACGCGGGCGGAGTCGTTATAGATCCGAGTACAATCACTGCGTTTGATATATTCAACAGTGCCCATACGCAGTTCAACACAATTACCGCTCGTTCGGCAGCTATGGCTGGCGCAATGACATCGTTGGGTGCAGACGCCTCGTCTATGAGCATCAACCCTGCGGGTCTTGGTATGTACCAAACAAACGAGCTGACCTTTACGCCGATGATGAGCTTCACCCGCTCAAAGACCAACGCTCAGTCGTTTGGCTCAAATAACAAGAACCGCTTTGCTGTCGGCAACCTCGGCTTTGTGGTAAAGCTTCGCGAGAGCTCTACGGGCGTTACAGCAGTAAATATGGGACTATCGTACAACCGCCTTGCGGACTACAACTACAGATACTCATTATCTAATGCGGGTTTTGCCAGCAATGCCTCTATAGCAGATGTTTATGCCGGACAGTTAACCGCTGGCGGCATAACTTCGGCGCAGTTGAAGAAGAACTACGACGGTTTTGGTAATTTCCTCTGGTCGAGCTATGATCCTACATATTGGGGTGCCATTTTGGGCTACAAGACAGGCCTTGTAGGGGATGGCTCTGGTCGTTGGGGTAGAGATATGTTGACCGCTCAGGCTCAGGTTGGCAGCGCGGCTGTTGTAGAGAGCAAGGGTAGTGCTGGCGAGTGGGTTTGGTCGTTAGGAATAAACTTCAACAGCAAGTTCTATCTGGGTATGAACCTTGCCGCTACTGTTATCAATCAGCAGAAGTCTATCTACTACGGCGAGGAGTATCGCTACGCCTCTGAGCCGCAGTTAAACTACCGTATGGACTACTTTAACTACGACCAGCAGACCAGAGTAAAGGGTACGGGCGTGAACTTTAAGATTGGTGGTATCTATCGCCCTATAGAGAACCTGAGAATCGGCGTTGCGTTCCACACTCCGACATACTATAATGTTACATATAGCTATCAGGGTGGTATGACTTCGGCTGTCAAGGCAATAAACAATGTTGATGAGTATACTGTTGACAGCAAGGGCTATATCAACCCTCCATTCTCGGAGAGTACAGAGGTGCTTATTGACGATGGCGACTACAGTTGGCGATACACAACACCTATGCGACTTATGGCGGGCGTGTCGTATACTATTGCCAAGCAGCTGATACTCTCGGTAGACTATGAGCGTAGTTGGTACAACACTATGCGAATGAAAAATTCGCCATATGGCCCACTCTATAAGGGATTTATCAAGGATGAGTTTGAGGGGTCAAATACTCTTCGCGCAGGTGCTGAGTGGAGATTTATTCCGCAGATGGCTGTGCGTCTTGGTTATGGTTTTTGTAACGGTGCGCTGGATGATGACGACGAGATCTACTCCTCTGCAGTTATCTACCGCACAGAGTATATGAGTACAGGACTTGGTATTGCGCTATCAAAGCACTTTACTATAGATGTGGCCTATATGTATGCCAAGAACAATCTTACTCCGTACAAGACCTTCTATGGTTACAATACTGGTGAAGACTTTGCTTCGCCGACCTTCAAGAGCACAATCTCTCGTCACAATGCGATGTTGACCCTTACAGTAAAGTTTTAGTAGGGTGAGTACAAAAAATTAGCAGAGGCTGTCTAACAGTCTCTGCTAAGTGTTTCACGGAGGATGGTGTCAAGATAGAGCAGTTCGGCATCGCCGCAAATAACATAGTCTAAAAGTAGATCCTCATCGCGTGTACAATACAAAGGGTCGAGTTGATACATAGGCAATCGGTTTTATAAGTGAGTCACTAAATAAACGCGGTTGCCTATCTTTTTATTGTTAGCTGAGCGATAAATTTCTCTCTTTAATCATCTTTCTGAGATTTATCAGCGCGTAGCGCATACGACCAAGGGCGGTATTGATGCTAACACCTGTGTAGTCTGCAATCTCCTTAAAAGAGAGGTCAGAGTAGTAGCGGAGCATAACAACCTCGCGCTGCTCGTCTGGCAGCAGCTCTACAAGGGCGCGGATGTCGGTGTCTATCTGCTCGCTAATCATACTATCCTCAATGCTCTTGTCGGCATACTTTAGTGTTCCGAGCACATTGTATCCAGCATTTGACTCGTTTATAGAGTTGTTGCTCTTCTGAGAGCGGAAATAGTCCAGCGCCTTGTTGTGGGCTATGCGTAGCAACCACGAGAGGAACTTACCCTTGTCAGTATAACGACCCTCGTCAATAACTCTTACGGCCTTTATAAAGGTCTCCTGAGCAATGTCGGCAGCAGTGTCGCTATCCCCGACCATCATACGGACATAGTCACGGACACGACGATTATATTTTTCTATCAGAGTGGAAATAGCACTCTTATTGCCCTGCAGATAACTATTAAGCAACTCGCGGTCGCTTGAGTTCAGTGCGTTCATATTCTTCTCCTTTCTTAAAAAATGTTCAGAGTAGAATTCTTCCTATAGGCAATAAGTGTTTTAGAGTTTAACATTAGTTTGTAATGCAAAGATAGATATGTTTTTTTAAACTTCCAAATTTAAATGACAACTTAACTTTACATTTTTTTGACCGTTAACCGAGCAAATATCGTGCCCAGATGCTATTTAGAGGCTGTTTTTAATAAAAAATCACTCCACAGCCGAAGCGGTGAAGTGACTATTTAGAACGGTAAAACGACCATTTACACCATAATAAAGCCCTTAAAACTCAGAGGTAAAGTGGAAACGGATATCTGGGAACTTCTCCTGCGCAAGGGCAAGTGAATAGCTTGTATCGGCAAGGAACACATCTCTGCCGTGCTTGTCTACCGCCATATTTGCGTGCTTGCGGCGCTTGAAATCTGCAAGCTGCTCGGCATTGTCGCTCTCAATCCAGCAGGCCTTGTGTATTGAGATTGTCTCCCAACGACACTTTGCGCCATACTCGTGCTCAAGACGGTACTCAATAACCTCAAACTGCAGAGCACCTACCGTACCGATAATCTTGCGACCATTGAGCGATGAGGTAAAGAGCTGTGCAACACCCTCATCCATAAGCTGGTCAATACCCTTTGCAAGCTGCTTGAACTTTAGCGGGTCGGCATTCTCAATATATCGGAAAAGCTCAGGAGAGAAGGATGGTATACCGGTAAACTTGAGCTTCTCGCCCTCGGTAAATGTATCGCCAATCTTAAAACCACCTGAGTCGTGCAGACCGACAATATCGCCTGGGTATGCAAAGTCAATAACCGACTTCTTCTCTGCCATAAATGCTGTTGGAGAGGAGAACTTCATACTCTTGCCACTTGGCACGTGGAGGTAGTTCTTATTTCGCTCAAAGGTTCCCGAACAGATCTTCATAAAGGCGATACGGTCGCGGTGGTTCGGGTCCATATTGGCGTGAATCTTAAAGATAAAACCTGTCAGCTTTGCCTCTGCTGGCTCTACTGTTCGGGTCTGGGTTGTAGATGGGCGTGGAGATGGTGCAATACGGATAAAGCACTCTAAAAGCTCGCGCACACCAAAGTTATTTACTGCCGAGCCGAAGAATACAGGTGCCAAGCGACCTGCAAGGTACTGCTCGCGCTCAAACTCCTCGTAGACACCCTCAACAAGCTCAACATCTCCGCGTAGCTGAGCAGCATAGCGCTCTGTGATAAGCTTGTCAAGCTCTGGAGAGGAGATATCCTCAAACTGAACGGTTGTAGCGTCAGCGGTCTGTCGCTCGTCAGAGGTAAAGAGGTTGATGTTGTGCTCGTATAGGTTGTACACACCCTTGAATGATGGACCACTTGAGATTGGGAACGATAGCGGGCGTACACGAATCTGTAGCTCGTTTTCAATCTCGTCAAGCAGATCAAACGGATCCTTGCAAGGGCGGTCAAGCTTGTTTACAAAGACCATTACAGGGGTGTTACGCATACGGCAGACATTCATCAGCTTACGAGTCTGAGACTCAACGCCCTTTGCACCGTCAATAACAATAATTACCGCATCTACAGCCGTAAGAGTTCGGTATGTATCTTCGGCAAAGTCCTCGTGACCTGGGGTGTCAAGGATATTGATCTTCATACCCTTGTACTCAAAACCCATTACAGATGTGGCCACCGAGATACCTCTCTGTCGCTCAATCTCCATAAAGTCAGATGTAGCACCCTTCTTAATCTTATTGCTCTTTACTGCACCAGCAATGTGAATAGCACCTCCAAAGAGCAGTAGCTTCTCTGTAAGAGTTGTCTTACCAGCATCTGGGTGGGCAATGACGGCAAATGTTCGTCTTCTTGTAATCTCCTCTTGTAATGTCATATCTTGTTTGTCTTGTCTATTGGCATTTTTGCGGGTGCAAAAATAAGAATTATTTTTCGATACGCCAAAACAGCAACTTCTTGCACTCTGTTTTTGGAAAAAGAGTTTATTTTTTTAACTTTGTACTACTTAAACTTAATAGAAATCCTCGTTATGAAAAGATTGTTTATTGTCGCTATGGCGGTGTTTGCTGTTGTTACATCAGCGACAGCCCAGGAGAAGAGTCCTCTTAGCTATGTTGACGCCTCTACGCTTACTATTATCAACAAGATACAGGACTCTGACAAACCGTTTGAGCGCCTTGATGTAGAGAGGTATGGCTCACTTACACCTCGCGCAGTAAATGCCTTTCGTCAATCTACGGGTTTGGCTGTGGCTTTTACTACTGACAGCCGTAATATCTATGTCCGTTGGAGTATACATCCTACAAAGTTGAGAGCAAACTCTTCGGATATCTACCTCAGAGGTATGGATATCTATCTCAAAGACAATGGAGTGTGGACATTTGCAGGTGTAGCGCGCCCAAAGCCAGATCCAACAGTGGTAGATTTTGAGACTTCGCTCGTTCGCCATATGGCAGAGGGTGTTAAGGAGTGTATGGTCTACCTGCCAGCTTATGTAGAGATTAAGTCGCTTGAAATTGGTGTTGATCAGGGTTCTATGATTAAGGCTGCTGCCTCACCGTTTAAGCATAAGATTGTATTTATCGGCTCGTCGCTAACACACGGCGAGGGTGCTCCACGCCCTGGAGCAAACTATGTAGCACAGCTTGGTCGTCGTCTGAATGCAGAAACACCAAATCTCGGCCATAGTGGACAGTGTAAACTGCAGCAGCACTTTGTTGATATTGTATGCGACAATAAGGCAGATGCATTTGTTTTTGACGCCTTCTCAAACCCTACGGCGGATATTATCAACGAGCGACTCTATGACTTTGTAGCGCAGATTCGCGCAAAGCATAAGAAGACTCCGCTTATCTTCTTGCAAACAGTTAGACGCACAGGTGCAATGTTCGACCTTGTGGCAAAAAAGCGCAACGATGACCAACGAGCAGCTGCCGAGAAGTTGATGGAAAGGGTGTGTAAGGACTTTAAGAATGTCTACTTTATAGACAACGCATTTGATACAGGAGCGGATAATGAGGGTACGGTAGATAATTCACACCTTACCGACTATGGAATATACCGTGTTCTGCAGATTATGGAGCCGCAGCTGCGAGAGATTCTCTCACATCACGGCATAAAGTAGCAGAAGCGTGAATAAAGAGGCTGCCTAACAATTGTTGGACAGCCTCTTTCTGTTGCTCTTTTTCTATTTCACTGGTGGATAGTCTATGGTGTAGTGTAGACCGACAGACTCCTTGCACTCCTTGGCCTGCTTGATTGTAAGGTAGGCCACGGCGGTCATATTTCTCAGCTCGCAAAGCTCTCGGCACGGCTTTGTGCGGTTGTAGAGGCCCTCGGTCTCCTGCCAGATAATTGCAAGGCGCTTCATTGCGCGCTCAAGGCGAAGATTTGAGCGGACAATACCCACATAGTTAGACATAATGGCCTGCAACTCACGGCGATTTTGAAGCACAAGCACCATCTCCTCCGCCTCGGCAGTACCCTCAAAGTCCCAATCTGGAATACCCTCCTGGAACTCTATCTTCTCTATCTGTGCCACTGCGTGCTTGGCTGCTCGGTCGGCATAGACAACAGCCTCGGTAAGTGAGTTTGATG
>JAFOYS010000146.1 GCA_017391435.1 Alistipes sp.
GCTTGCATCATTTATCAGTGGCTTGGGCAAATTTGCCATTATCTGCCTAAAGGTTTTTGTGGCAATAGTAATCTTTGGAATGATATTCTTTGTACTCTCACTAATTACAGCCTTTTTGGCCATTGTAACGGGCATAGGCACCAACATTATCGCAGCGGGAGAGTTTGGAACTATTGCCAATGTAATCTCTACCTTTGGCACTGGGCTGACCCTGAGCGCACTCTTTGCAGTGCTTGTACCAACGATGGTTATAATATACCTTCTCGGCTCGCTTATATTGGGCAGTAAGCCTCGTGGATGGGTGCTGCTCTGTGCAATGATTATCTGGATACTGGTAATTATCGGCCTATTTACAACGGCTATAAGCACCGTAAACAGTATGGGCGTAGATGAGGTTGAGCGCATAATGAAGCGCGACTATGACGAGCCGCGACTTGACGAGCCATTAGACACTCTACAGTACCAGAGACTGCTCTATGACAACAACGCTCAGAGTATAGACTAACTGAAAAAATATTGGGAAAAGCGGCATAATAGTCGCTTTTTTTGTATCTTTGCACAGATAAAATTTAGCAAAATGAGAAAGATATACATCACACTGCTTGCAGCAGCAACACTACTTTTAGGCTGTAATCCTACACCAAGTGGGGATGAGCCAACACCAACACCAACACCAACACCAGATAGTGGTGATAAACTCAAGGAGTTTACAGTGGCTATCAATGACAGCAACACAGATGCCCTTTGGCAGGGAGATGAGAAGATTACTGTGCTGAGATTTGACTCGCCAACATCTCGTCCAGTGCTTGTGCAGTGCGCTATAGATAGCAAAACAGTCAACGGCAGCAGTGCCAAGTTCACCACTGCGGGGTATATCAACCAAATCGGTGAGCAGTATGCTGTAATGCCTAAGACTACCGCCAGCGCAAGTAACTTTGCGGCTGGTAATAGCACAAATGGCAGACTATTCAAACTCAACATTGGCAGTCAGGCAATTAGTAGCGACGGCAAGAGCTCCTACCCGCTACTTGTCGGTAGTTGGGACAGTAGCAGCGGGGCCTTTACGATGGTTAACCCTCTATCAATCTTGAAGTTAACCCTTAAAACCCCAAGCTCTGAGCAGAACGACTATACGCTGAGCTCATTGACGCTAAAGAGTCTGAACAGTGAGCCACTCAAGGGCGAGGTGACGGTACTTACAACCGAGTGCATTGCAAAGATTAGTAGCGCTGGGGATAGCCAGATAACTATCCCTTGCTCTGGCACAAAGATTACAAAGCAGGGAACAGAGCTTAATATCTTTATCCCTCATCAGCTCTACTCAAAGGGATTTGCCCTTACTCTTGCCTGCACAGAGGGTACTATGGAGACAACAATCCTTGAGAAGGGAGCAGATAGTTCTCAGAGCGGTGTTATCGCTGCTCAGGTTGAGGTTGCTCTTCAGAAGAGCGAGATATTTATGGCTCCAGTGCGCGTTACAGATAGCACTATTGCCATCGGCTGGACAATCAACGAGAAGAACATCGACTACATTAGTCAGATTATACCAAACAGCGCTGCCGACTACAGCGAGGAGACAACAAAAACCTACAAGGTGGCCCTCTACAGCGATGCAGAGATGAAAAATCTCGTCGTTAGCGTGGACAACATCCCTGGAAGCGCCTTTAAAAGCCCTACCGTGCCTCCGCGCTTTGTCTTTACGGGTCTGAAGCCAAGTACAGAGTACTACGCAATGGTTCACAACACCACTGACAGTAAGAGCCCTAATGCGCCGTTGAAGGTAGCAACAGTAGCCCCAGTAGCAGAGCGCAATAAGGTAATTACATCAAATGCTACAGTAGGTAGCCTTATAGTTTACGAGAACTTTGAGGGTATCATCTACGCCGGTGAGCTTACAGCACGCGCAGCAGGAGTCTCTCGCTCGGACCGTAGCGACCTTACATCGACCGTAAATCTGACAGGTGAGATTTCGCTCAGCGATACTGGTTTTATACTTGCCAATGCTGGCACAGAGATTGGCCTATTTAACACTCTGGACGGCATTCTGGACGATATGAAACTCAATAAGTGGGGATGGATTGGCGGTAAGAGCGGCGCAAATGGTGGCTCAATATGCGCTCGCCCTGGCTATGTGAAGATTGGAACAACGGCCAACCGTTCGTTTATCTGTACGCCGATTATCAATGCCCTACCAGCAGGTAAGAGCGCTACGGTACGCGTAGTGTTCAAGGCGGCACCTTATGGCGACTACGACAAACTTGAGATAACAGAGTCGGAGAAGCATATTGCCGTAAAGGCTTTGGGTGGCGCGACACTTGCCTCAAACTGGAAGATGGACTACTCAAGTGTCATCTCGGAGCAGACTCTAACCCTTGAGGGTACTACAAACACCGAGTGGAAGGAGTACTCAGTAACCCTTACAGGTGTTGTCAACGGAACATCTATCGCCATTGGCGGTGCGGCAGATGCAACGACAACAAACCGTCTGCTGCTTGACGATGTACGCGTATATATTGACTCTATGGATGCTGTGCCACCTATCAAGGGTAAGATTACAGACCAGGCGGGAAGTAGTGTAGCGGGCGTTGTGGTCTCTGACGGCTTTACAGTGACAAAGACCGACAGCAACGGCATCTACGAGATTCCGTACAACGACAAGGCGACATTTATCTTCTACACAACACCGTCTCAGTATGAGATTGCAAGGGCTACGGATGGCTATCCGCTCTTCTACAAGAGTATTGCTGGCAGCTCAAACTTTGACTTTACTCTCGGACAGTCTATCGCAAAGCAGGATGAGTGGCACCTCTATGTTATGGCTGACCCACAGACCAATCAGACAGGTAAACTATGCATACCATACTTTAGCAACTACATTGCAACAGATATCAAGGCTATGGTAGAGCGCGACGGCTTTAACAGTGCAAAGGATTGGAACTCAGGTAAACTTGCCTACGGTATGGTGCTGGGAGATGTTATCTGGAACAGCGCTACAGAGAGCTATATGGGCAGTATGAAGAGCGCTATGGCACCAGAGAAGACCCGCGTGAGCTGGTTTACAGTGCCTGGCAACCACGACTGGTACTCTTCTGACAGCGACAAGAACCCTAACCTTAACTGCTACCACAAGTTTTTCGGCCCATCGGTCTACTCTTTTGATCGCGGCGATGTGCATATCGTAGGTATGAACAATGTCATCACCGGTGCTGGCAAGGCTGTAGAGGATTACGAGGAGGGCTTTACCGAGCAGGAGTACAACTGGCTTGTCAAGGACCTTGAGCAGGTAGATGCATCGAAGTGCGTGGTGCTCTGCGTACACATCCCATTCTTTGACGGTGAGGTTGGCGTACGACATAACAAGTACTACAGCCAGACGCTGAACCTGCTGAAGAGATTCGCAAATGCATATATCTTCTCGGGACACAACCACTACTCTCGCCACTGGTTCCACAGCTCATACAACAATGTTCACGAGATTAACCACGGCGCGGCGTGCGGTCAGTACTGGAACCTCAAGATTTGCGCTGACGGAACTCCTGCGGGCTACTACCTCTACACCTTCAAGGGTAACGACATTTCAAACCACCTCTTCAAGGCGGCTGGAACGGCTGACTATAAGGCTGGTGCAAATGCTATGCGTATCTACTTGGGTACAGATAGCTACGACCCTAATATGCTCTGCGGCTATGGCAAGGATAGCAGTACGGTCTATGTAAACCTCTATAACGGCTATGTAAACAAGACCTCAGACTCCTCGCCACTCAACAAACCGTGGAGCGTAGAGCTCTTCTACAAGGGCAGCAAGGTCTGCGATATGACAAATGTTACCCGCAGCGACTCAAAGTATGGCTACCACGACAAGCCATCTGACTACGCAAGCAACTACAGCACTTGGGTGGTAAATAGCAACTACCTGAGAAACGATGCCGACTGGTGGTTTATCGCTCGCGCACTGACATCTAACAGCTCAATCAAGAACCGTGACGGAAATAAGTGGGGTGGCGCAATTACAAACAGCAGTTACAAGAAGACCACTACACACATCTATGCTGGCACACTACCAGAGTCGGTAACCCTTGACAGTAAGGATGTTATGGTGCGTGCTACAGCCCCTACAGGTCAGGTATATGAGGTTACAACATTTACCCGATTCTCGTCAATAGATGGCCTTGCTTGGGAGAGATATTAACAGACAATGGAGAGCTATTTAGAGATTATCGGCACTCTTGTAGGCTTTGTCTACCTCTGGTTAGAGTATAGGGCAAGCATCTATCTGTGGGTGGTAAATATCATTATGCCCGCAATATACCTTGTCCTGTTCTACGACGCTGGACTCTATGCCGATACGGCCATAAACATCTACTACCTCGTAGTAACGCTCTACGGCATTATCGCTTGGCGACGGGGCAAAGGTGGCAGTAGCGAGCTTACTATCAGCCACATAACAGCCCGCAGTGCAGCGGCTATGGTAGTCCTATACGCCGTTACGCAACTACTGTTCTGGTATCTGCTCTCGCACTATACAGATAGCACCGTGCCACTCTTTAACGCCCTTACCTCGGCGCTGAGTGTTGTGGGTATGTGGATGCTTGCCCGCAAGTATATAGAGCAGTGGATGGTATGGATTGTGGTAGATATACTCTCAGCAGCGCTCTATGCCCACAAGGGGCTATACCTTACGGCTATGCTCTACACAGCCTATGCCGTAGTGGCAGTTTTCGGATACAGAAAGTGGAAAAAATTGATGACGCAATGAATAACTTTGAGGCAGTCGTAATCGCAAATGGAGAGTACCCTACACGGGCAGAACTCTTGGAGATAATCCGCACCGCACCACTTGTTGTCTGCTGCGATGGCGCGGCAGATAGCCTTATTGCAAACGGAGGCGTTCCAGATATCATTATCGGCGATCTGGACTCACTCTCTGCTCAGAGCCGCACAGAGTATCGCTCCATTACCATCCACAACCCCGACCAGCAGACCAACGACCAGACCAAGGCCGTAGAGTACCTGCTATCAAAGGGCATTACGCGCATAGCTATTCTCGGCGCTACAGGCCGCCGCGAGGACCATACAATCGCCAATATAGCCCTTACGGCCGAGTATATGAGCCGCGGAGCAGAGGTGGTGAGCCTTACTGACTACGGATGCTTTATCCCCTGCCGTGATAGCAAAACCTTCCACTGCAAGGCTGGCGCACAGGTCTCAATCTTTAATATCAACGCCACCGACCTACACTCCGAGGGTCTTGACTACCCTATCTACGACTTTACCGCCCTCTGGCAGGGCACCCTCAACTGCTCCAGCACAGGAGCCTTTACCATCACCGCCCAAGGCGAGTATATTGTCTTTATCAGCTGGTAGCAAGGAAGTTAAGGAGTTTAAGGAGATTAAGGAGATTAAGGACAAAAAAATCACTAAATTCCCTAAACTCCCTAAATTCCC
>JAFOYS010000147.1 GCA_017391435.1 Alistipes sp.
ACATCTTCGTGGCTCCGATTAAGGATGGCGTTATGGGCGAGGCTCGTGATATTATGGGTGCTGTTGCTGCGTGGGATGCTCCACTTGCTCCATACTTTGATGGCGCAGAGATTGCTTGGAACCCTGCTGGGGATAAGATTGCGTATACCTGCAAGCCTCTTACAGGCAAACAGTATGCCGTATCTACAGACTCGGATATCTATATCTACGACATCGCTACCGCCACTACCGTAAACATCTGCAAGGATGCCGTAGAGCGCCTTAAACTCAACGGAGTGGCTACTGCTGAGGCCTTTGTGGGCTATGATAAGTATCCCGTATGGAGCCCAGATGGTACTATGATTGCCTTCCGCAGTCAGCGCCGTGCGGGTAACGAGGCAGATAAGGAGCGACTCTTTGTCTATAACACCGTAAGCGGTGAGATGAAAGAGCTTACTGCAAACTTTGACTACAACGCAACAAATGTCGTGTGGGCAGATAACAGTAGACTCTACTTTATCGCACCTATTGAGGCTACACACCAGATTTGCCGTGTAACTACTGCGGGTAACGACACTGAGGTTATCACCTCTGGCGACCACGATATTACATCCTTTACTCTTGCTGCAGATAAGTGCGTAGCCACTATGCAGAGCATCAGTATGGCAACAGAGATTTTCGGCGTAGATCTGTCAAATGGCGCTATGACTCAACTCTCAGCAGTAAATAAGCATATCTACGACAATATCACTATGGGTCGCGTAGAAAAGCGCTGGGTCACTACTACAGACAACAAGAAGATGCTTGTCTGGGTAATCCTTCCGCCAGACTTTGACCCTGCAAAGAAGTACCCTACATTGCTCTACTGTCAGGGCGGCCCGCAGAGCGTAGTCTCTCAGTTCTGGAGCTACCGCTGGAACTTCCAGCTTATGGCAGCTCAGGGTTATGTCGTTGTGGCTCCAAACCGCCGTGGACTGCCTTCGTTTGGACAGCAGTGGCTTGACCAGATATCTGGCGACTACTCTGGACAGAATATTCGTGACTACCTCTCTGCTATAGACGATGTGGCTCGTGAGAGTTGGTGTGATAAGGATAGACTGGGCTGCGTGGGTGCCTCATATGGCGGCTACTCGGTATTCTACCTGGCTGGTCACCACCAGAAACGCTTCAAGGCATTTATCGCCCACTGCGGAATCTTCAACTTTGAGTCTATGTATGGCCAGACCGAGGAGCTCTTCTTCCTCAATAACGACTACGGTGGCTCATACTGGGATAAAACAAATAAGACCGCTATGCGCTCGTACGCAAATTCACCACATAAGGCAGTCGATAAGTGGGATACACCTATTCTTATTATTACGGGCGAGTACGACTTCCGTATACCTTATACACAGTCTCTTGAGGCCTTTACCGCAGCCAAGATGCGAGGCCTTGATGCCCGCCTTGTGGAGTTTGAGAACGAGGCCCACCAGGTCTTCCGCCCACAAAACTCAATGGTCTGGAACCGCGAGTTCTTCAGCTGGCTGGATAAGTATCTGAAGTAACAAACTAACAGCGTGACGGACGGACGAATTCCTTAGTGTTTCGTCCGTCCGTCATTTTGTTACGGTCGTAGATTGTTACTCGGCCCAGTAGTGTTTGTAGCCCGAGAGTTTTTGCCAGCCGCCGCGGGTGAAGTCGGGGACAGCAACGGGGGCAGAGTTATGCTCAATCGATACTGCACTCAGCTCAATAGGGCAGCACCACTCGGCAAGGTCGTAGACATCCATATCAAGTGGCAGACCGTGTCTTAAGCAGTAGACAAGGCGGTAGTCCATAGTGTAGTCCATACCTCCGTGGCCGCCTACCTTAGCTGCCATAACCTCTGTATGGGCTGTTACGGGGTGTTTATAGCGCTCCATAAGCTCTTTGCGAGTCTGGTCGCTAAGGCATCTATGGCTATTGAGATTCTCAATATCAACCTCACCAACGGTGTTGTTTCCA
>JAFOYS010000148.1 GCA_017391435.1 Alistipes sp.
CCTGTCTTTTCAAGGATAGCATCGGTCATCGTTAGGCGACGGAATGGAGCCTTGAATGAGATTGTCTTGCCGTCAATCTCAACCTCAGTGGTGCCGTTTACAGCAAGGGCGATGCGCTCAAGCATATTCTCGGTAAACTCCATCATCCAGCGGTAGTCCTTATATGCGATATAGATCTCCATACAGGTAAACTCTGGGTTGTGAGTGCGGTCCATACCCTCGTTGCGGAAGTTCTTACCAAACTCATACACGCCATCAAAGCCACCAACGATAAGGCGCTTGAGGTAGAGCTCAGTAGCTATTCGCATATAGAAGTCGATATCCAGCGCATTGTGGTGAGTGATAAACGGACGAGCCGAAGCACCACCAGGAATAGGCTGCAGAATTGGAGTCTCAACCTCAAGGCAGCCGTGCTCGTTAAAGTACTGGCGCATAGTAGCGATAATCTTTGCACGCTTTACAAAGACATCCTTAACCTTTGGATTGACAACAAGGTCAACATAGCGCTGACGGTAACGAACCTCAGGGTCTGTAAGTGCGTCAAACTGCTGACCATCCTTCTCCTTTACTACAGGCAGTGGGCGGATAGACTTTGACAGCACTGTAAACTTTCGGCAGTGAACTGACAACTCGCCAGTATTTGTACGGAAGGCAAAACCCTCAACGCCGATAAAGTCACCAATATCAAGAAGCTTCTTGAAAACTGTGTTATAGAGAGTAGGATCACCCTCTGGGCAGATATCATCGCGACGGATATATACCTGAATACGACCTGTGTGGTCCTGAAGCTCAAAGAAAGATGCGCTACCCATAATACGGCGGCTCATCATTCGACCTGCGATGGTTACTGTCTGAAAACTCTCTGGTGCAGCATCAAAGCCCTCAGCAATAGATTGCGCTGATGCATTTACATCAAAACGCTCTGCTGGATATGGGTTGATACCCGCCTCACGCAGTGCGGCAAGGGACTTGCGGCGCAGCTGCTCCTGTTCACTAAGATGTTCAATCATATCTATCTATTTATAATTTCAGCAAAAAAATGCGCGCAAATTTAACTGTTTTTCAGTAGAATATCAAGTTTTCGCCACAAAAGATACATCAAGTAGCCACAAATAGCACCTACAGCAAGGCCCAAAACAATATCTTGTGGAAAGTGGCACGCCAAATATATGCGCGAGTAGCAGATAAGCAGCACAATGAAGGTTATTGCCCAGCTATACCAGCGCTTACCTAATGCAAGTGCCGACATAACACCCATTGCGGCAGTGGTTGCTGCGTGTGCAGAGACTGTTCCATATGGGCCGTGGGCATATGAGACAACGTGCGCCAAATCCCTCACCGCCACATCAAACATCGGACGGTTACGCGCTGGAAAAGATGCCCACACACTCTTCAGCAGACCTGTATGTTTAAAGATTCCGCAGAGCATATCTGCAAGAGCCATTGCAATGGCAAAGCAGACAACAAATGCCGCCAGAGTTTTCCAGCCATACTTACGCTGCACAGCCACAAGGATAAAGAGGTAGAGCGGAATCCACATCACATAGCCCGACACCGCACTCATTATGTGGTCGGTCACTGCCCCTCCGTCAAAGTTGAGAAGCAGGAATAGTCGCTCATCAAAGGTTAGTGTCTCCATACTATTCTGCCAATTTTGTTCCAAGAGCGCGAGCAATACCCTTTGGAATATCTGTATTATCGTAGCACTCTGTAAGACACTCAATACCAGCACCTTTGACATAGAGCGGAACCTGCATACCTGTATGGTTGAGGCTTATCCACTTTATGTAGGCACGCTTATTGAGCACCTCTATTGCCGCCGAGGCCATCTTCTCATTAACATTGTAGAGACTTACAACCTTCTCACTCTTCTCCAAAAAGCTCTTCTCAAAGGTCTTACGCAGATGTTGCTCATCCTTCTTTC
>JAFOYS010000149.1 GCA_017391435.1 Alistipes sp.
AGCGTTTCACTTCGCGCTTGAGTTCACTCTGACTGCACTTTTTACCTCGTAAGAGAATTGTACCGTCGGCAGAGACTGCCACCTGAAGTAGGTTGCGAGCCTTGATTTTTCTCGTTTCTGTTGACTGCTGTGCGCCACTCTCTTTGATAGGCATCGCAACTGGCTTAACCTCTGGCTTTGCGTAGTTAATCTTAAGGTTCTCAATGCCTCGGAGTGACTCCTTAACATCGGTAATTACCCCCATTGGTACATCTGCGTCGGCATCAATTGTAACCACTCTCTCTTCGCTCTGCTTTACCTGCTCTGCAAGCTGATTGAGTGTGACCGCCTTATTGTTGAGCAGAATCTGCTCTCCGCCCTTGCGAATCTCTACAATACTCTTTGGCTCTGGTGCCTCAGGCTGCTTAGCCTCTGGCTTTGCCGCCACAGCACCAAAGGTGCAAATCATCCCAACCACAACCGGCACCGCTGCCGCCAGGCGCAACCATTGGTAGCGACCTGCTTTGAATTTTGTCATCATAATAAATCGTTTTTTAGTTAAATTACTATTCAACCCACAGGTAATATCCGGACTATACCCAAAGAGTTGGTGGAAAATGATTTTTCTGTAGTTGTTAACATTGTAGCCACTGTTGATAACATCGCTATCTGCCTGCCACTCACATACTTGATACTCGCTCTTGGCAACAAGATGCACAAAGGGGTTGAACCACATAACGCACCTTACGGCTTGAAAAAATAGTCGATCTGCAGTGTGTCTACGCTCTATATGACTCCTCTCGTGAATGATTATCTCTGCTGCAACACTGTTGTTTGCCAAGAATATAGTTCTGCCAAAACTAAATGGCTCGCCAATCTCACTACTTGTGGCAATGTAGTATCCATCGCACTTCAAAACACTGCACCTACGGCGAAGAGTGACAATATGTGCTATGCTACACGCAAATCTAATAACAAGAACTGCTGTTATGGCGACATATAGCCATAGTAAGAGCTCTGACCAATCTATAGCCATCTGTGCAGCTGTTTGTGCCGCTTGCTCCTCTACTGTATCTGCAAAGGTTAGCTCTGTAAATGCTCTCTCTGATATCTGCTCGGCGGGTAGAATTGGCAGCTCAAGGGTAGGAATCACAATGGATACAACTACTGAGAGAGCAAGGAAGAGCCGCGCTGCGGTGTGCGCTATGCGACCCTCAAGCAGTAGGCGGTAGAGCGCATAGAGTATTGCCGAGCATATGATTGTCTCTAAGGCGTACATACTACTCTTTGTTTTGTAATATCCTTATAATCTCGTCGGCCTCGTTTACGGTTATGCTCTTGTCGTGCGACAGAAAACTAACCAGATTACCCACAGAACCTCCAAAAAAACTGTTCAGCACACCAGTCATAAATGTGCTTGTGTAGCTCTGACGAGATATTAGGGGGTAGTACTCGTGGCTCTTGCCATAGGCACGATGTGCCACAAAACCCTTCTTCTCAAGTATGCGTACAATGGTAGATACTGTGTTGTACGCCGGTTTTGGTGCTGGCATTGCCTCAAGGATGTCGTTTACAAAGCCCTTCTCAAGATGCCAGAGTATCTGCATAATCTCCAATTCGGCTCGCGTTAACTCTTGTGTTGTCGTGTTCATAGTGTAGTCTGATTTTCTGAAGACAAAGGTATAACTAATCTTTTAGTTTTCCAACTAAAGTTTTAGTTATTTTCGCTATTATTTTTTTAGCATATATGACTATATATGCTACTATTTCAGCATCGCGGTGAGTGCTGGAAGGAATTTTGGGTAGGTGTTAAGCAGGGTCTCGGTACGCAGGTACATCTCGCGGGCAAGGGCAGCGCGCGTTGGGCGGTCGGAGTTAATATCGCGAGTATACGCCTCGTCTGTCGGATGGTCACTAAGTTTAAGCTCTGCGGCAAACTCCTTGTAGCGAGCGAGTTGCTCTACTGTAGTGCTCTCAATCTTGTCGGTAGTTACAAACTGTTGCAGTGCGCGAAGCAGTGGTACAAGAGCGCTCTTGTCACCCAAATCTGGCTCTATATCCTCAAGGCACTCCCACTCGCCAATCATAGCGTAGCAGAGGGCAAGTATAGGCGTAGCCTCAAGGG
>JAFOYS010000150.1 GCA_017391435.1 Alistipes sp.
ATCCTGGATATAGTCCAGACGCTGGAAGGTAAAGTCTGTATGGCTGATAAGTGAGCTTACATCCTTAATCATCAGCTGCAGGCGTGGGTAGATGTCGTTTGGAAAGCGCTCTGAACGGTGGATGCCCGACAGTACGCGCTGGCGGTCAAAGATATTCTCGCGCAGAATCATAGTGCGCTCCTGAAGGGTATTGATGCGGTGGATAACCTCCTTGTCGATGCTATCCTCGCGGTTGATATCCTTACTCAGGGCTGATACCTGACGGCCGACCATCTCCACAAGGTCGGCATCAAAGTCAATTCGCACCTCAAGCAGTGAGATGAGGATATGGTAGCCGGTAGAGTAGTTGCGATAGTTCATCTGAAGGCGCTTCTCGGCCTCGCGGAATGTTCGCATATCTGCCTGACGCACAGAGACAAGCACACCTTCATTGGAGAGGGTAAACGACACCGGCTCAACCTTGAAAGATTCACCACCAACGGGCACAAAGAAGTTACTGTTTGAGATAATAGCGTTCTCAGACTCTGAGTACTTTGATGTAGACTCAATCTCCTCGACCTGCTGACGGGTCTGCAGGTTAATCTCCATAAAGTTCTCTACAGCCTTCTGCTCCTTGATTGTGGGTTGCATCATATCAATCCACAGAATGTCGTCAAAACCCAAATCGTCAAATAGCTCGGTATCTGCGTTTCGGATAATCTTATTATACTGCTTTAAATAGATTGTAATCATAGTTCTGTCCTCTCTGTTTTTTGATTTGTTTTATCTCATACTCCAGATTGGGCGGGATAACCCGCTTAACCCCTTCAGCCGGGATTGACCTTAGGCTCGACTTTCAGCCCAAAGTCCCAGAACTTTTTTAGCGCTTTATGCTTCTGTGAATCAAATAGATAGTCTATATTCTGAGTAAGATACTCGTAGGCGTAATCGCTTTGTGCGTAATCGCTCTCAAGAATAGCCTCGTAGGTGTGCTCAACGCCGTAAGTAAGACAACGCTGCAGAGCGTCGTGAACCTGATAGCTTGTACCCTTGCGGGCAACCCAAAGGGCAAAGGCAAATGGAAGGCGGGTCTGAGCAATCCACTCAGAAGCAAGGTCGTAGGTGTACTCAAAGCGACCCTCGTAGCCAAAACACTTGTCGCCGATAATAAGGTATGCGTCGCCAGGCTGTGGGTTGTCAAGCAGTGAGTAGTCCTCCATAGCCAACCACTCAGGGTTAATCTTCCAACGATGTGTGGCAAGGTAGCCGACAAGCTGCACAGATGTGCGAGAGTGTGCATCAAGCCAAACTCGCTCTACACGCTCGATAGGGGTGTTGCTGACAAGCATAACAGTACGCACCGGACCTACTGCGCCAATGCAGTAGTCGGTAATAACCTGTGCATCCTTGAGTGTTGGAACTACGGCTGCTGGAATAAGGGCGATGTCAACCTTGCCCTCAATAAAGTGGCGGACATTCTCAGATGGGGGTGCAAGAAGTAGCTCGGCGCAAAGACTACCTTCGTGCCGAATACCATAGAGGAACGGTATCGTATTGAGATACGATATTGCAGCTATTTTTGCGTTGATACCCATCACCGTCCATAGTTAGATGCCGTTAGTTAAACAAAATTGTACAAACAGTATGTACAAATAACAGTGCAAAGTTAATATTTTTTTTGGAGGATGTATGCCCTCGGGGTATTTTTTTATACTTTTTTTCAAAAAAGTTTGCTCTGCTATCTCTAACGGTAGCAATATTTTGAGCGGGTTTAGTTCGGTTTTGAGCTTTTTGATTTGCTGTGCCCTCTTGACAAGGGGGATTTTTGTGTTATATATTTGCACTGTCATTCGGCGTTATTAACATTTCTATTCTGAATGTTGATAACTTTATAAACAGTCTAAAATATCTGACAATCACTCTGTTATTAGGCTGGAAAATCTTATTATTAACAATTTTATAAACAAAAACTATGAATCGCACAGCTCTTATTTCAGCTCTGCAGCAGAGTTGTAGTCTCTATGGCTATAATAGCCGTTCTTTGGGCAAGCAGAGTCTGACGGCACAATCACCACCACTTCCTGCGGCACTTATCTGTGAGCCGACATTTCAATCTATTGAGGGACGACACCACGGAAGGATTGTCTACGAACTGAAGCTATACCTGCTCTGTTCTGCTATCCATCTATCCCCTGAGCAGCGTAGTGCTACAGTGGCAAAAGTAGAGAACGATGCACTGGAGATACTCTCACTGCTATCGGAGAGTGAAAAGGTGGCATTTATTGAAAACCTGCAGATAGAACCTATTGCACAATCGGTAGTTGGTAGGGCGGAGGTAGGTGTTCTGGCACAGTGTAATGTAACGACGATATTCTAAAGAGGTATGCTTTATTTTAAATCACAACCAAAAGATTTGACCCCGATAAAGAGCGGGGTGGTGTTTACAGTGGGCTCTACGGAGGTGTGTGACATTGAGGTAGAGATTATTGACTGCAGCAGTGATAGTGTGGTGGCGACAAAGGTTATTCGCGCGGTGGATAGTGCGGAGATTGATATTGCCCCATATATTACCGGCGTGGAGAGAATGTTACCCAAGCAGGGCGATAGGTGTACTCTTGAGCCGTTGCAGGTTGGACTATACAAGATTGCCGTAAGTTCGGATGTCTGGCGAGAGGAGTCAAACGAGGTAAGGATTAGTTGCAACAACTATGATGTTCAGAGCGGCAGTATCTGTAGCACAATGCCTCTAAGTCGCACGATTGGAGCAGAGGAGTGCGATGATATATGCTTTGTGGTAGAACCTCAGAGTAGGGTGCAGGTTATTATATCGTCAGATAGTGGTAGTAAGAGCCGTCTGGACCTGGTTTCGCAGACAGGGGTAGTGCAGCTACACATTGCCGCGGCGGAGTTTAGCCCTTTTGCTGAGTCGTTAGAGGTGGCAATATATGTAGATAACAATCTTGAGCAGATGCTTATCTACACGATTGAGCCTCAGTATAGAGGCTCTGTGCAGGTGGCGTGGATAGCACAGAGCGGTATGCCTGAGCGATATAGTTTTCCGGTGACTGTATCAAAGAGCGTTGTGGCTGAGCGCAAAACACTCTTTAAGAGTCGTGCTGAGCAGAGCAGAGTGGAGTGTAAAAGTACAAAGCGCATAGTTCTGCGCTCACACTCGCTCACAGATGATATGGCAGAGAGGGTCTCAACAATAGTCTGCTCGCCAAAGGTGTGGTTGGTGCTTGGTGGAGAGCTTGTTGAGGCGAGTGTGTTGGAGTCGGAGACGGTATGTTACAACTTTGGCAAGGCGGCAAGTTGTCAGTTTACATTTGAGTACGGAGCAGAGGAGGTGGTACTATGAAGCTATATGTAGATGGTCGCTTGTGTCCGCTATCGGAGTTGGGTAAGTTGCCTGTGGGGTTTAGTATTGGCTCTATGACAGATCCACAACAGGCAATAGCGGGGCAGTCGTTAGAGCTTGAGATTCCATCAACGGCGGAGTCGGAGGCGATTTTTGGTAGGGCAAAGGATATTCACGCGGCGGAGCGATACAACGATGCCCACCACACTGCGCGGCTGACATTACGGGGTGTGGAGATCTTTAGCGGTACGATATACCTACTCTCGGCTCCGCTCAATAGCCGCCGTGGAGGGCTCTACAAGGTGAGAATAGTCTCTGGTGGGGCAGCGTGGGCCAAGTGGGCGGCAAGAACAAGGCTGCGAGATTCGGGGATTGAGTTCAGTACATATCTTACACCGGAGAATATTCAGCAAAGTTGGACGGGGGTGCAAGCTGTAAGGTTTCTGCCGGTGTTGAGAAATAGGTATCCATCTGTATACTCTGGGGTTTCGGCGGCGCCATTAGAGTATATTATGACTACGGACGACTACCATCCATTCTTCTCTGTGGCGGCACTGTTTGATAAGATTTTTGAGGGGTATGCTGTAGAGGGTAACTTCTTTATGAGCAGTCAGTTGCGACAGTTGTACTTCAGTGGTCAGTATGGCTCGCCAGATACGGCAAAGCAGCAGAAACTACTTGACTTTTTGGCTCGCAGAAGGGATGTTGGGCGTGCTGTGGCAGATAGTTGGGGACGCGTCTATGCGACGGGAGTTATGAAGGTGACAGCGCGCTTGGAAATATTGTAGATACGGCAAATCCGACGGCTGTAGATAGCGAAGGTAATACAATGCAGGATACTTTTACAACGGGTAATGTATTTTCGATAAACGAGGATGGGTACTGTCAATTCCAGAGCTCAATAGCGGCCAATGTGGGATTTATTCTCCACCTTGAGTATACGACAGACTATCGCATAGCTTCACGCAAGGAGCTGATAGGTTTTAATCGTGTGATTGCAGAGCCAGATGTAGATGCGGCCTTTACAATTGCCAACGGCTTTGAGGATCAAAGAGACAAGCTGATGTATGGAATAAACTACAGCCTCTGTATCTTTGACTTTAAGGAGGGGGATATCTACCGCCTTGCAATTTTAGACTCGCAGACGGGAGAGATAGTAGAGAGCCATATCATTGACAGCCGATTTACAAAGGTCACAATGCCATTAGGCCCAATTCCGCGCTGTACGCTTGAGATTATGGCGGGCGAGAGGTTTGATGTTGTAGATAGTGACTGGGCACTCTATCCGGGATATGTTGCAGAGTGCGGTAAGACGGAGGTGGCAATAGATGTTCGCATACCGCCACAGGAGTTTGCTCCCGAACAGAAGATGCAGTTTAACCGTATAAAGTTTGCCGGAGCGGAGCCAGGTATGGAGATAGAGCTCAGTCGCGCCTGCTCCTTACGCCCCTACTTCTCCTCTGTGCCTGGGTATGGCTCTTATGTGACTCTTGAGGATATCTCGCATCAGGATATGTGGCTGATAGATATTGTGGCGACAGTCTGTAAGATGTTTAACCTTGTAATATTTACC
>JAFOYS010000151.1 GCA_017391435.1 Alistipes sp.
GCAGAAATGCTGAAAACCCGATACGGCGATGGTGAGTTATATTATTGGATTTTATACTATACATACCTTTCACCAAAGCAGTATAAAAAAATAGAAGACATTATAAAGCTTGTTGCGGAAAAAACGGCACACTCCTCAATTAGTCGCTGCATACCGAGTGCAATCTCAATAGCATTCAGATCTTGACGCTGTATATTCTCAACAAGAGCCATAGCGTGAAGATTCTCGTCATCTACATTGCGGATATATGCTGGTAGAGTCTCAAGACCTGCAAGCTGTGCGGCACGCCAACGACGCTCACCGCTGATAATGAGGTACTTGTCGCCCTGCTTACGCACTGTGATTGGCTGTATAAGACCAAGTGTGCGAAGTGAGTCTGCAAGCTCCTCAAGGGCAGCCTCATCAAATGTGCGACGCGGCTGAGTAGGGTTTGCAATACACTCATCAACCCTGATTTCTGCCATCTCTGACATAGGCTTAGCCTTGATATCTATTGTCTCATTGCCGAAAATCGCGCCTAATCCGCGACCTAAACCTTTCTGTTTTGCCATACTATTTCTTTGTCTTTCTATTTCTCTTTAAAAACTCCTTTGCAAGTGTCAGATATGCAACTGCTCCAACGGCAGAGGCGTCGTAGAGCATAATTGGCTTGCCGTGTGATGGCGCCTCGCCCAGACGGATGTTACGCTGAATAATTGTATCATATGCAAGCTCTCCAAAGTACTCGCGCACCTCAGAGACAACCTGATTGTTCAGACGGTTACGCATATACATTGTCATTACAAAGCCCTCAATCTCAAGATTTGGATTAAGACCGCTCTTTACTCTGTTATATGTGTTGAGGAGCTTGCTCAGTCCCTCTAAGGCCAAATACTCGCACTGTACAGGGATGAGAATTGAGTCTGCAGCAGTAAGAATGTTTACAGTAGTAAATCCCAAAGATGGCGAGCAGTCAATAAAGATGTAGTCAAACTTCTCGCGAACAGAGTCAACAATGTTCTTGATAATGTAGTGGCTATTCTCCATTGTTGCAAGCTCTGTCTCGGCTGCTACAAGCTCAATGCTTGAAGGTAGCAACCACAGATTCTTTACATCCTCACTCTTCAGAATAACATCCTCTGCACTGCACTCGCCCGCTATACACTCGTATATACCCTTCAGGTTGATGTCAAAACCCAGACCAGAGGTGGCATTTGCCTGCGGGTCGGCATCAAGAAGCAGTACCTTTTTGCCAAGTAGCGCAATAGAGGCTGCTAAATTTATTGCTGTGGTGGTCTTTCCTACGCCACCTTTTTGGTTTGCTAATGCTATAACTTTTCCCATATGTACGGCTTAAGTGTCGAAATATCGTGCAAATTTAATAAAATTAAATTGAAATGCCATAGAAATTCTCAAAATTGATTATCTTTGTAGTCAAATTCTACACTATGACCGACGAGAATGTAAATACAGGTTTTGATGAGCATAATGATAATCCATTAGAGTCTCACGGTTTTGAAAAGGTTGCGCGCAAGGGAAATTTCCCTACTATGCTCGACCTTATTGTTATGCTGTTAATTATTGTTTTGTCTCAAGCTGTTGTCTCTGTTGTTGGCGTTGCGCTGGGTCTTCCAATGCCAGATATGCTTAGCGGGGATGTTGTTGATATAGAGCAGTTTATCGGTGAACAGGTGGTGCGCGGTCAGAGTTTTGCGGTTATCTATCCGCTCTCTATGATTTTGGCCTTTGCACTGTTGTATATCTATATTAATTTTCGCGATGGAAGGGGTAAGGTTGCCAGAGCTTCAGTTCGTGGCTTTAATCCGAATGTAATTCTTGGTGGACTTATTTGGCTTATTTCAGTAC
>JAFOYS010000152.1 GCA_017391435.1 Alistipes sp.
AGGTGCAAAAGGCGTAAATTGAAAACGGGAACTTGTTCACGAATTTTCAATTTACGCCTTTTGGGGCATTTATGCCGCGACTGATATTGCCGAGGCGGAGCAGGGTCGGGTTGCCGAAGGCAAGCCAATGGCCAAACTACATATTCTGCCAAACCAGAGCAGATGCACCGAGGATTGCGGCGTTCTTGTTCTGAAGGCCTGAAGGCAGAACCTTAACCTTATTCTTAAATGCGAAGAGCATATTCTCCTCCATATACCACTTGATTGGGTCGAGGATCAGCTCGCCAGCCTTTGCAAGACCGCCAAAGACGAAGATAGCCTCTGGAGAGGTGATAGTAACGGCATCGGCAAGAGCATAACCTAAGCGCATACCGGTAAGGCGGAAGGCCTCCTTTGCAATAGGGTCGCCCTTGAGTGCGTGCTGGTAGAGGATAGCTGAGTCAAGGTCGTTAAACGAGATGTCGCGCAGTGGAGACTTGTCGTTCATTGTAGCCATAAGCTCAAAGGCTGTGCGCTTAATGCCGATAGCAGATGCGTAAGCCTCAAGGCAACCCTTTCTGCCGCAACCACACTCTCTGCCGCCACGCTCAACAATCACGTGGCCAAACTCACCTGCAAAGCCGTCGTGACCATAGATCATCTCGCCATTTGCAACAAAACCAGAGCCTACGCCAGTGCCGAGGGTGACCATAATAAAGTCCTTCATACCCTTTGCATTGCCGTATACCATCTCGCCGATAGTTGCTGCATTTGCATCGTTTGTAACATATACAGGCACACCTGGGAAGTTGGCCTTAATGTCGTCTGCAAAGTTGAAGATACGAAGAGCCTCATCCTGATTTGTATCCTCAGCAGTAAACTTCCAGAGGTTTGCAGGGGTCTCAATAGTGCCCTTATAGAAGTTTGCATTTGGAGCTCCAACGCCAATACCGATAAGCTCAAACTCAAAGTTTACAGCATTTACAAGCAGCTTCATAGCCTCGCAAAGGTCTGCTACATAGCGAGGGTAGTCCTGATAGTTTGGATATGCGCGGGTAGAGATTACAGACTCGCCAAAAAGTTCGCCCTTCTCGTCTACAAGTCCAAAGGCAGTGTTGATACCACCGATATCAACGCCAAATGCTAATTTTTTCATAGTTCTATTCAATTTTAGTTTAGTTCTTTGTTCCAAAGTTAATTAAAAAAGAGAGAACTGCCAAATAAAATTGTGTATATGGCTATGAATGGCACGAAAAAGGGTGTGAATGTGAAGATAATTTATTATCTTTGCGTTGAATAAAAGTCAAGATTATGAATACTCCGCAGCAGATTACTGAGATTTTTGAGCACCATTTAGCGATGATAAATATGCCAGACGAGCCGCAGAGGCTCTATGCACCAATTCGTTACTCGCTTGCCGAGGGTGGTAAGCGTATGCGCCCTGTGCTCGCTATGCTTGCATACAACATCTATGCTGATGATATACAGAGGGTGCTTCCTGCGGCTACTGCCGTAGAGGTTTTCCATAACTTTACACTTCTGCACGACGATATTATGGACAACGCAGCTATGCGCCGTGGTCGTCCTTCGGTCTTTGCTCGTTGGGGAAGCAATGTGGCAATTCTCTCGGGCGATGTGATGATGATTGAGGCGTATCGCCACCTACAGGGTGTAGAGGGTAAGCATCTACCTCAGGTCTTTGAGTGTTTTAACTCTATGGCGGCACGCGTGTGCGAGGGTCAGCAGTACGATATGGACTACGAGACTCAGCCTAAGGTCTCTGTGGCTGAGTATATGAATATGATTGAACTCAAGACCGCTGCGTTGCTTGTAGGCTCTGTGGTTATAGGTGCTACTATTGCTGGTGCATCGGAGCAGGATATCCATCGACTCAATAAGTTTGCTACAGAGGTGGGCATAGCCTTCCAACTTCAAGACGATCTGCTGGATAGCTATGGCGACGAGCGTCTTGGTAAGAGAATTGGTGGCGATATTCTTGAGGGTAAGAAGACCTATCTGATGATAATCTCGCTCTCACACGCCACAGAGGAGCAGCGAGAGGTGTTGCGTACAACCCACCTACGCACAGATATTGATGAGAAGCAGAAGATTGATTTAGTAAAGTCTGTCTACGATGCTATTGGTGCAAGAGCGATGACCGAGCAGCAGATATCTGTTCGTATTTCGCGTGCCCTTGCAATTCTTGATACGCTTGATGTTCCTGCTGAGCGTACTGAGTATATGAAGAGCTATGTAGAGAGTCTTATAGGTAGAAAGAGGTAATATGAGAAGAGAAGATATAGAGATTATGGCACCTGTGGGCTCGTATGAGAGTCTGCGTGCGGCTATTGCTGCTGGTGCAAATTCGGTATACTTTGGCATCGGGCAGCTCAATATGCGCTCAGCCTCGGCAGCAAACTTTACGGCTGACGATATGGCTGAAATTAACCGCATAGCGCACGAGAATGGTGTCAAGACCTACCTTACTGTAAATACAATTATCTACGACACGGAGCTGCAACAGATGCACGATGTTGTGGATAGAGCTAAGGCTGAGGGTGTGGATGCAATTATCGCATCTGATATGTCGGTTATCCTATACGCCTATCAGGTTGGTGTGGAGGTACATATCTCTACACAGTGCAACATCTCAAATAGCGAGGCGGCAAAGTTCTACTCGCAGTGGGCAGATGTTGTTGTGCTTGCCCGTGAGCTGTCGCTTGAGCAGATTGCTTTGGTTAAGCAGGCAATTGTTGAGCAGGATATTCGCGGACCAAAGGGAGAACTTCTCAAGATAGAGATGTTCAGCCACGGTGCGCTCTGTATGTCAATTTCAGGAAAGTGCTATCTGTCGGAGC
>JAFOYS010000153.1 GCA_017391435.1 Alistipes sp.
TAAGCGCGTCAATGTATATCTTCTTGTAGTCATCAAACTGAAGAATCTTGGCAAGCAGCGGTGAAACATCGCTATTGCCCCACTTTAGTGCATCGTGACGGCCAGAGTCGTTCTGAACACCGCAGTTGTGGCTTGTGCCAAGAGTGTTGTCATAGTCGTACGGAATAAGGTAGAACTTGTAGTTTGTAGGATCTGTAGAGTTAAAGTAGATGTAGAAGTTGTTTGTATTGTTCCAGTAGTCATCCCACATACCTACAGCGACATTTACCGCATATGTACGCAGAAGGAGGTTGATGTCAATAGCCTTACCAAGCCAGTCGTGCAGTTGCTGGCCCTTCAGGTCGCGCAGCTGCTTCATAAAGTGCAGTAGCTGGCTCTTGGCTGTGCTCAGGTCGCTATTTATCTCCTCTACCTCGTAGGTTGGGTCGTAGTTGCCATCGCTCTCACCCATACTTGCGTTCTTGTCACGGTCGTAGTTGAGTGATGCGCCGTAGTTGCACTTCCAGAGATTACCCTTGTGGGTGCCAAACTTATCTTTACGCATCTTAAGATAGGTGTCGTCAATAGTCTCGTTCATCTCGTAGATGCCGTAGTATGCAGGCTGCTTATCCCCCTCTACGTGTATCCAGAGACGGCAGTAGCAGTTTTCAATAGCGGTCCATACGCCAAAACGACGGAATAGGTCGTAGCTGTATATCTCACGACAGTATGCAGCATCGTCCTTAAACCACTTGAGATACATCTTGCGAATACCGCGAATAGTGTGCTCCTCGTCCTTGTTGTACTTGCGGAAATTGAACTGGAAGTGGCAGTGCTGCCAATCTGCATTATCCTTTACGTGACCACCGTTGCTGTTCTCTGGACGACGACGAGAGGTATTGCCCTTAAGTCGCATACCAGCATCTGTGACTGTGTACTCCTCGCCCTTGAGCTTCATTTTAACATCGCAGTGGAAGTACTCCTTGGTGTTGCTATCCTTGTCGTACTCTGAGAGCATACGATTCCACTCTTGGAGGGAGATATTCATACGCACCTCTGGCAGAGAGCTCAAATCAAAGACATAACTGCGCTCATCGCCCCACTCTATAGGTTTGTCGTTGCTACTGCCGTTGCCGTCATTGTTGTTGCCGGTGTCTCCACTGTTGTTCTCATCGCCACTGTTGCCATTGTTGCCGTTGTTCTGTTCGCCGCTGTTCGGTGTGTTGTCAGCACGGTCGATATCGTTCTTGCCGCACGATACGGTAAGTAGCAGCAAGAGGGTTAAAATAATACGAAACATTAATTTAAGTATTTGTTTATGTAATTGGTTATATACTCTTTAAGTTCAGCGCATTCGCTTATATCTATATCGTCTAAAAGCCCTACCGCAAAACGGGCTACACCCTGTAGATCTGCAACCTTGCACTCTAAGCGCCAGTGGCTATCATCGATTTGGGTAATATACTTTTCAGATAGAGGATACTCCTCAAGAATAAGGTTATATGCAAGACGACCGAGGTTAAGTTTTATAGGAATCAACACAGCCTCTGGTTGTGCAATCATACGAAATATATCTATGTAACCCTCCTTGTGCTTATCCTCAAACTGCCAAGGCTCAAAGGTAATCTCTACGGTGGTGATACGAGCTGTTTTAAAAATCTTGCAACGGTTATCCTCAAGATCGTAGCACCATACATTGACATAGTTTGTTGTAAAGGCAAATGGCTCTACTCTACGGTCGCGAATAGAGCGCGATGACTGATAGTTGTGCAAGACAACCTGCTGCTTGTTCTCTATCGCCTCAATAAGTGAGTGGACATTGCTTGAGTTACGACCTTTGACAATTGTGTCAGCAAGGGTGCGACTGTCGTAAACGGAGTATAGCTTTCGCTTGAGGTTCTGCTTGAGTAGGTTTGTGTCATCAATGCTCTCAATGGCGCGCCTAAGGATGACTGCCTCCTCCTCGGTAAAGTGTACAAGCTGAGATATATCCTTAAAATGTGGAGACTCTTTGTCAAGACGGATGCATCCCCTGCTCTTTTTGATTACAAAGCCTGCCTCGCGGAAACTATCTATATATCGGTATATTGTGCGACGCGACATATCAAGTCGCTCGGCAATATCATCTACCGAGTACTCAACATTTCCTGTTAATAGCTTCATTAGACGAAGCAGTCGCTCAAGTTTTGGTTGGTCCATCGTGGCAAAGATAATAAAAAATCGGCATATTGCTATGCCGATACAAGTTTTTCAAGCTCTTCAACCTGCAATCTGAATGATTGGTCTGTCTCCATAAGATTTGTTATAGTTTTGCAAGAGTGGAGCACTGTTGCGTGGTTGCGTCCACCAAGCGCAGTACCGATAGCTGTTAGAGGTACCTTAGTGAGCTGCTTTGCAAGATACATTGCTATCTGGCGGGCAATAGCCACCTCACGAGTTCTCTCGGCTGAGAGCAGTCGCTCCTTATCAACATTCATCTGCTCGCAAATGGTGTCAATAATGTGGTCAATAGTTATCTCCTTCTGGTAAAGTGAGATATATCCCTTAAGAATCTCCTTTGCCAGTGAGATTGTAATCTTCTTGCCCATAAACGATGTGTTGGCAACAAGTGAAGATATAGCACCCTCAATCTCGCGGATGTTTGCAGAGATGTTGTCGGCCAGATAGTTAATCACATCTGTTGGTATCTCAGCACCCAGGCGAGCTGCTTTAGCCTTGATAATCTTAATCTTGGTCTGGTAGTCTGGAATATGAATCTGAGCCGACAGACCCCACTTAAAACGGGTCAACAGTCGCTCCTCAATATCCTTTAGCTCTACTGGTGGCTTATCTGAGATGAGCACAAGCTGCTTTCCTGACATCTGCAAGTGGTTGAAGATGTTGAAAAAGGCGTTCTGTGTACCAGGCTTACCAGATAGCTCCTGTATATCATCAAGTATAAGAACATCTACACCCTGATAGAAGTGGATGAAGTTTGGAATGTTCTTCTCGATTGTCGCGGTCTGGAACTGAGATTGGAACTTGCTCATTGCTACATATAGCACCTGCAACTCTGGGTGGCGCATACTAATCTCATTGCCGATTGCTTGCGCTACGTGAGTCTTGCCCAATCCTGAATCACCATATATATATAGTGGGTTGAATGGGGTGCTATTTCCAGGGTTTACGGCAACAGCCATACTTGCAGAGCGAACAAGACGGTTACACTCTCCCTCAATAAAGGTCTCAAAGGTGTAGCTGTGATTTAACTGTGGATCAAACCTTGGTGTGATTTTTGGTACAAGTCCTGGTATAATTAAGCCAGGATTTTGTATATTTGCAGGATCGATACGAGTTGGTATGCTCTGTGTAGAGTTGTTTGTAGCTGACTGAATGGTCTGCTGCTCATCTTTTGGCACAGCATAACATAGTCTTGTCTGATAACCAAATGTCTCAGCAATCAGAGGGCGTAACACATTGATGTAGTGTCCCTCAATCTGGTCTACAAACGACTTGTTTGGTACACGCAGACGCAGCTTCGAGCCATCAAACTCAAGTGGAATGATGGGAAGAAACCATTTGGTAAACTCCTCGGCCGAGGTTTGAGCCTGGATTTGACTCAGGCAGTTTTGCCAAGCGTCTTTGTATGCGACAGTCGTTGCGAGCATATGTTTGATAGTCAGTCAGTTATAAATAAAGGTAAGTTTGTCATATGTGACCTTGTGTGTAAGGACTGTGTTTTGACAATGCAAAGTTGTGAATAAATTTATATTAAAAAAAACCTCTACCCTATTGTTTATTTGATTTTTTATATTATAGAAAATCGTCCCGAAAATTAGTCGTAAAATTTAACTCGCTGATAATGAATAATAGAAAAAAAATTACTATATTTGCATTATGAGAAATTAAGTGACAACAACACTTTTAGTATAAGAAAAACCTATAATTAAAAATTAATAACAAAAATTTCTAAAATGAGTAATTTGGAACAATTGGTACAGTCAAAGGCGCAGTCGTGGCTTGATGGCGATTACGACGAGGCTACAAAGGCGCAGGTGCGTCATCTTATGGAGAACGACTACAATGAGTTGGTAGAGAGCTTCTATAAGGATCTTGAGTTTGGAACAGGTGGTTTGCGTGGTATTATGGGTGTAGGTACAAATCGTATGAACAACTACACTGTGGGTTTTGCTACTCAGGGCCTTGCTAACTATCTGAAAATCAATTTCCCAGGTGAGCAGATTAAGGTTGCTATTGCTCACGATTCTCGCAATAACTCTCGTACATTTGCAGAGCGTGTTGCAGATATCTTTGCTGCTAATGACTTTAAGGTTTACCTTTTTGATGCTCTCCGTCCTACTCCAGAACTTAGCTTTGCTATTCGTGAGCTCGGTTGTCAGAGTGGTGTTATGGTTACCGCTTCTCACAATCCAAAGGAGTATAACGGCTACAAGGCATACTGGGCAGATGGCTCTCAGGTAACCTCTCCACACGATGTTAATATTATTAAGGAGGTTGAGAAGATTACTGAAGTAAGTCAGGTGCTCACAGGTGGTAATCCTGAGAATATCACTATCCTTGGTGAGGAGTTTGACCAGAAGTATCTTGCTGCTATTAAGGCTCTATCACTCTCACCAGAGTGCGTGGCAAACAATGCAGATATGAAGATTGTCTACACACCTCTTCACGGTGCTGGTGTAAAGCTCGTTCCAGCTTCACTTGCAAACTTTGGTTTTAACAATGTTATTACCGTAAAGGAGCAGTGCGTTCTGGATGGTAACTTCCCTACTGTTGCCTCTCCAAATCCAGAGGAGCGTAAGACTATGCAGATGGCTATTGACCTTGCTCAGGAGCAGAATGCAGACCTTGTTCTTGCTACAGACCCAGATTCAGACCGTCTTGGCGTTGCACTGAGAACTGGTAAGGGCGACTATGTTCTTCTTAATGGTAACCAGACCTTGGTGCTCATTATGTGCTACCAGCTTACTCGTTGGGCAGAGCTCGGCCTTATTAAGGAGGGTGACTATGTAGTAAAGACTATTGTGACATCAATGATGCCAGATGCCGTTGCTGCACACTATGGTGTTAAGTGCTACAACTGCCTCACAGGCTTTAAGTATATTGCAAAGATTATCCGCGAGCAGGAGGGTAAGCACTCTTATATCGGTGGTGGTGAGGAGTCATTTGGTTACCTCGCTGGCTCTTATGTTCGTGATAAGGATGGCGTATCTGCTTGCTCACTTGCTGCAGTAAGTGCAATCACATACATTCCCAACCACACTATAAGCAATCCTCGCAATAGTCCTACCACAACACCTAGCAATTTGTTGGTACTATGTATAATAGGA
>JAFOYS010000154.1 GCA_017391435.1 Alistipes sp.
ACCATACATTCTCGGCTCTCTGAATAATACGATAGAAATAGTACGCATATACTCCCTGATGGTGTTCTGGCGTTGGTAGGTTGTATCCAAAGCGCAGCGAGTAAGGTATATATGAGTTGTCTGTTATCTTTGTGCCAGGGAAGTTACTCTCGCTCATTGACAAGACAATTACATTCTTAAAGTCCAAATTTCTGGTCTCAAGAATACCCATAATCTGCAATCCCTCTAACGGTTCGCCCTCAAACGGAATTCTTACTGACTGCACATAGCGACGAATAAGCGACATACAGAGCTTTACTGTCAAAGGTATCTTGCAACTCTCCACTACATTTGCCAACTGACGCAGTGCAGTTCGTATGCGTAGCATATACTCAACATTTAACTCATCGTCACTCTCCTTCTCCAATATTTTTGTACAAATTGTATCAATATAGTGCAACAACTCTTGAGCATTCTGAGGAATTGTGTATATATACTGAGCAAGAGAGAGCTCTGATAGCATCTCTTTGCTGATATAGTATAGATGCTCCTCTACTATCTTAGCTCGTAGTGTCGCAACACAATTTGGTGCAGTATCAGACAGATATGGATGAGTAATAAGCCCCTCAATATCTGCACAGTAGAATGTCTCTACATCATCCTTTACACGAGCGTGCGCCTGAAGTTCAAGCAGTCGCTCGATAAATGAATATGCAAATGTCGAGCGAAGTGGATAGCCCATTGTAACATTAATCCCATTCTGATTACTCTCACTACGCCCCTTTGCCCAATCTGGCAGAGCGTAGAGCAACGGCACAAGGAGATTCTCGTCTGTAAGAACTATGGCCGTATCACGATCTAATGGCTTAAATGTACCATCTTCATTGCGTTCTGCAATCTGCTCTAAGATCTGCGACACATAGCTACACTGTGATACCGATGTTGTTGTAGAGGCAACCGTAAGATTGACGATATTTCCCTTCAGATTGTTGTGTGAAATCTCTATTGTTGGCGGGAAGAGCTTTACATTTTGTCGTATAAATCGTCCAGCCTCTTGAGTGTCGTTTAGATAGTAGTAGTCGTTATAATCCCAAGCAAAATCGGCATTGTATGCCACCTTCAGATGGTTAAATAATGCCTTTTCGCAATCGCTAAGGGCGTTAAATCCAGCCACAACAAACTTTCTGTCTGCAAGCAAAGGGTATGTTGCACTATCAATTCTCTCTGCGGCGTCGCGATATATCATACCTGTATATCCAAAACCTAAAGCACGCAGATGCTCTTTGTACTCTGTGTAGATTGCCGGAAGTGATCGCCATATCTTAAGGAAGTACTCCTTCTGCTCACCAATGTCATCAATATGGTTAACAGTTTTCCAGAATCTTTTAATGTACTCCCTCTGCTCCTTTGTAAGGTAGCTCACATCTGCCTCAATCTCCTTTATATCAGCGACATTTTGAAACAGTTTTAGCGCGTCTACCCTATACTTATCTACCATATCAAAGTCAGAGATAAGCATCTGACCCCAGTGGTAGAAGCTATCAAATTCCTCCTGATGATATTTAGAGTATATAGTAAATAACTCTGCCACAAGTCGGATATTGTCTACAGGTTGTAGCATAGATATGCTACTCATTATCTCGTCTATAGTTGTATACTTAGGCGACCAGCAGACATTATTTGGCATTACAGAGACCAGAGCCTCTGAAAAGAAGAGTCTTGCTCGTTGTGTAGGAAATAATATTGTAAGTTTTGAGATATCCGAGCCGTACTTTTTGTACAATTGCTCAGCAAGCTCAGTAAGAAAAGTATCCATACTACTCTATTGCTAAAATTTCACCGCCAAAGAGCGAATTTTTGTTTCTTATAATTGTTGGTCTACCCTTGTAGTAGAGTTTTGCAGCTGTACTTGTCTCGGCCTCCAATCTTTCACTTACTGCCACACGCACCTCTGCCTCGTGAGACGCATCTATATTTGCTGCTACAGTCTGCAGATTTATGCCCTCCATAACAGCTGTTGAAATATCGAGAGTGAAGTATCTTGCCTGTCCGCCAATAATGAGTCGACTCTTGCCTGTACACTCTACAAGCGCATCTAAGGCCTTGATATCCATATTTACTACTGCTCCAGCTTTGACCGCAATATCTAAAATCTTACTCTCAACACTCTGCTCAAATTTGACAGTTGCACGCGAGATGTTGATATTATCAAGACTCTTATACCATACAGTAACCTCTGTTGGTATTACAGCTTGCTTAACATCTACACGCTCAATAATCTGAAGCACGCCATTCTTATCTACTCCAGAGCGGAAACGAGAATTTGGATTTCCCTTAGTGTCATAGACAATCTTTAGACCTTCGTCAGTATCTACACGCTTAAAGGTGACATTTATAGGACCATCTACAACTACTTTTGTAAATGGAGATAACCACTCTGTCTTTGGACGAGGGGTGTTTCGGATAATAGTTGTAAGCGAATCTGGACTCTCAACTATTGTATTCTGAGCTGTAGCCGTAAAACTAATAAGCGCACACAGTAGAAAAACAACCTTTTTCATAACTACACAATTACCTAAATTGATGTAAAGATACAACAATTTATGGTATTATCAAACAAACCCTAAAATATTTGTTGTTTTACGGTAGTGTACGGACAAAGTTGTCAATAATATCAAATATTTTATCTAAAGAGTCTACATCTTTTGTCGCACTCTCTAAAGGGCAGAGTCCACTCTTGGCGCGATTAATAATATGGGGAACTACTTGGCCATAACTGACCTTAACACTACTCTTTGCAAACAGATCTAACGCCAGAGCACTTATAATGTCGGCATATACGCTCTTCACTCCGCCCAGAATCATAATCGCAGCCGCTGCTCGACCCACAACCTTATCAGCTACTGTTGCTCCAGAGAGGGTTTTAGGCTCTGTAGTGTATATTTCGTACAAATCTTTAATACCCCTCTGATAGCACACACGAACAGTCTCTGAAGTGGCTATTACACAAGAGCATTTGCTACTATGTAGTCTTACAATCAACTCCTCCATCTACTGCGCAAATTTATCTGTAACGGCCGCGCAAGCAGCATCGCCAGTAATGTTAAGAACCGTACGAATCATATCAAAAATTCTATCAAGTGCGTACAACAGTGGCAGGCCCTCAATAGGAATACCCGCACTAACGAGCACCGCAACAACCATAAGCGTTGGGCCTGGCACACCTGCCTGACCTATAGAGCCAAGAGATGCGGTAACAGTAATAGCAATATACTGAGCCATAGTTAGTTCAATGCCGTAAAATTGAGCAAAGAATATAGCTACAAGAGTGTAGTAAATTGCATTTCCTGTCATATTTATCGTAGCACCGAGTGGAATAACAAATCCAGATGTCTGCTTACTGATTCCCAGAGAGTCACAAGCCGACATCGTTACAGGTAGCGTAGCCATAGATGAGGCTGTAGAGAAGGCAATAATCTGTGGGCGAAGCATTGCCTTAAAGAAAGAGGTAACGCTCACTTTTGACAGCAACATAATCGTCAAAGGATAG
>JAFOYS010000155.1 GCA_017391435.1 Alistipes sp.
TGCAGATGTATCAGGCTATGAAGCCGCAGAAGAGTGGCGTTTCACAGCGCGCATCAATCTCAGAGAGGGCTACTATTGGTCAGAACTGCTACATTGGCGACTTTGCCGTAATTGAGGCGGGTGCTGTTATTGGCGATGGTGCAAAGATCTACCCTCACTGCTATGTGGGTGACAATGTAAAGGTTGGTGCAGATACTACTCTCTACCCTCGCGTGTCAATCTATGAGGGTTGTGTGATTGGCTCACGCTGCATAATCCACGCTGGAGCAGTAATCGGTGCTGACGGCTTTGGCTTTGCACCAAATGCGGCAGGAGGTTTTGACAAGATTCCGCAGCTGGGTAATGTGATTATTGAGGACGATGTTGAGATTGGTGCAAACACCTGTATTGACCGTGCAAAGACCGACTCAACAATTATCCACCGCGGTGTGAAACTTGACAACCTTATTCAGATTGGCCACAATGTTCAGATTGGCGAGAATACAGTATCTTCTGCACAGACAGGTATTGCTGGCACATCAAAGGTTGGTAAGAACTGTTTCCTTGCAGGTCAGGTAGGTATTGCAGACCATATTACAGTGGGTGACTTTGTTAAGATTGGCTCACAGAGTGGTATTGACCGCGATGTCCCATCTGGCGAGATTCGCTTTGGCTCCCCTGCCCTTAAGGGTATGGGCTACTACCGCAGTTTTGCAGTGTTCAAGGAGCTTCCAGAGCTTGCTCGCAAGGTAAGAAATCTTGAGAAGAGCGTTGCCGAACTTACAGAGAAGGAGTAATGAGGAGTTTGATTATAGCTATAGCGCTACTACTGTACAGTTGTACTCCAAGTAGCAATAGGTATATTATTGAGGGCAGCACATCTAAGACCGATGGATACTACTACCTCTTTAGCGGCTATGATGTGGTAGACTCGGCTGAGATTGTCTCGGGTCACTATCGCTTTGAGGGTGAGATAGACTCTCTTATCCCCATCCGCAATATTGGTAGTACAAGTTTAAGGGATGTTTATGCCTCTACGCGCTTTACGCCTATTATCCTTGAGGCCGGCACGATAACAGTTGCGGAGGATGACAACAGCCCTACAGGTGGTCTTGTAGTAAGCGGCACAAAGGGCAATAATGCTCTGCGAAATTTCGTTATTGAGGGTATGAAGCTCCAGCAGAGAGGCGACAATGCCTTTACTTTGGAGGAGCGCAAGGCTGTAAACAGCGCATATGACGCTCTGGTAGAGAGGACAATACGCAAAAACCTAAACAACTTTGCGAGTGTATACCTGCTTACCTTGAGTGGCAACAGATTCACTGCAGAGCAGAAAGAGGCATTTATCTCTCGTCTCTCACCCGCTATGCAGAGAACAAAGGCTGTAAAAGATTTAAAGAGTAATTTACAAACAACTAAAAGTGAATAACAATGAGAAAAATTTTTGCAATTTTGGCAGTCGCAGCAATGGCTGTAGGCTGTAACAACCACCGAGTAGTTATCAACGGTGATGTTTTGGGTGTTGAGGATGGTATGATCTACCTTGCTGAGCCAGGTCGTAGCGGTACTTTGGTAGATAGTACTGAGATTGTTAGCGGTAAGTTCGTATTCAACATTGACGCACCTGCTGGCTACTATGCACTTCGCACAGCTGAGGAGTCTATTGCAGCTGTATTTACTGAGGATGGTACAATTACCGTATCTGGAAATGTTGCAGACAGCTCTGTACTTGCTACAGGCACCCCTGCAAACGACGCCTTCAACCAGTACAATGCTGATATGACAGCATTTAACCAGCGTTATGCACAGGCTGCTGACGATGAGCAGCGTGAGGCTCTGCGTGAGGAGTACTATGCATTTGTTGACAAGACTATCGAGGGCAATATGGAGAATATCTTCGGTGTAATTCTCTACATTGAGCAGAAGAGCTACGAGCTATCTGCTGCCGAGATGATTGCAGCCCTGAATGCTCTTTCAGAGCCTATGAAGCAGTTGGAGATTGTTAAGCAGACACTCGACAAGGCTAATCGCAAGATGCGTACAGAGCCTAAGGCTGAGGGTAGCGACTTTACCCCTACCTATATTAATATTGAGCAGCCAACACCAGAGGGTGAGACCGTTTCACTCAAGAGCGTAGTTGAGAAGGCTGGTAACAAGTATGTGCTTCTTGACTTCTGGGCCTCTTGGTGCGGTCCTTGTATGCGTGAGATGCCACACCTCAAGCAGGCATATGCAAAGTACAACAAGAAGGGCTTTGAGATCTACGGCGTATCATTTGACCGCAGTGCAGATGCTTGGAAGGGTGCTATTAAGAATCAGAATATGAAGTGGGTAAATGTAAGCCTTCTCCAGAGCTTTAGCAACCCTGCAGCAGAGGAGTATGTTGTTGAGAGCATCCCAACAAACTTCCTTATTGACTGTGCAACAGGTGAGATTATCGCTAAGAACCTTCGCGGTGAGGCTGTTGAGGCTAAGCTTGCTGAGCTTCTCTAATCCTACAAAGGAAAAGCAAAAAAAA
>JAFOYS010000156.1 GCA_017391435.1 Alistipes sp.
ACACAAAATGGAGTGGTGCTTCTGCCAAAGAAGTCCTTCTCAATCTTGCCCTCAGTGTTTCCGCTGCGGATAAAGTTCTTTACAATTCTATCCTCAAGCGAGTGGTACGAGATGACAACAAGTCGACCCCCAGGTTTAAGAATCTTCAGACTCTGCTCAAGAGCCATCTTCAGCGCCTCCATCTCGCCATTAACCTCTATGCGAAGGGCCTGAAAGAGCTTTGTAAGGAACTTTGACTCGTCCTTCTTTGGTGTGCAAGGTGCTACGGCGGCCACAAGCTCGGCAGTTGTCATAATAGGCTTTACTGCCCTTGCGCGAGCTATGCAGGCGGCAATCTTCCAAGTGGTCTCTAACTCACCATACTGTGAGAATATTGTGGCAAGCTGCTCCTCTGTGCGATTGTTCACAACATCGGCAGCTGTCTCACCTCCGCGCTGGTTCATACGCATATCAAGTGGAGCCTCGCCACGGAAAGAGAAGCCTCGTGGCAGTGCATCAAAGTGGTGCGATGAGACGCCAAGGTCGGCAAGAATACCATCTACCTGAGTTACACCACGCAGACGCAGCGCAGAGCGCAGAAAGCGGAAGTTACTCTCTACATAGTTAAATCGGCTATCATCAGGGGCGTTGGCCTTAGTGTCTGAGTCCTGATCAAAGCTGTAGAGGCGACCATTTTCGCCCAAACACTCAAGTATACGGCGGGAGTGACCTCCACCACCGAAGGTAAGGTCTGCATATACTCCATCTGGCTTTATATCCAGCTCTTCTATTGCCCTGTCGAGCAGTACGGGAATGTGATAGTTGCTCATTACTCTTTACGAAGTACTACACGCACAGTGCGGATATCTATCTGTTTTACAATGTTACGCTCAGAGAAGGTGTGCGCCTTCAGTGCCTCATCCGTATGGTTGCGGATTGTGAGCAGCTCAACATCGTTGTTTATTGTTGTGTCAAAACCCTCTGCCTGAAGCGCAAGGGCAGCCTCCTCAAGACGCCAGCTACTCTCGGTGCAGAGGTTAAGGTCTACGGCTGAGTTATGTATAAGGTTTGTCTTGATACGGAAGCGCTCCAGAATTGAGAATACAATAGGGAACTTCTCCTCAAGGACAAACGACAGGTCGCGTGAACGCAGCGTCAGCAGACTCTGGTTGCGCTTGAGGATGATAATTGGAATCTTTACATCCTCTGCACTGCCGTCAATGCGAGTTCCTGCCGCCTCCTTATTGCCAAATGGGCGGACAAAGAGTGGAATATTCTTGTTCTGCAGTGGCTTGATGGTCTTTGGATGGATAATCTGTGCGCCACTATACGCAAGCTCAATAGTATCTACATAGTTCAGCGCATCTATCTTCTGTGCCTCTGGGAAGATCTTAGGGTCTGCGTTGAGGATTCCGTCAACATCCTTCCATACGGTCATAGACTCTGCATCAAGGATGTGTGCTACAACAGCTGCCGAGTAGTCAGAGCCCTCACGGCCGAGTGTTGTTGTGCTACCGTCGGCAGCAGAGCCGATAAATCCCTGACCGATAAATACGCGAGCCGCAGAGCCCGCCACCTCGCGACGAAGCAGTGGAGAAGACTCCTCAATAAGCACATTGGCATCCTTATGGCGGAACTGGGTGACAAAGCAGCGGCGCATATCTACCCAATGGTTTGCAATTCCCGCAAAGTTTAGCCACTCGGAGATAATAGTCGTAGAGATAAGCTCTCCGAAGGCCACCATACGGTCGTAACGCTCCTCAGCGCGTGAAGGGTCATAAGGCACAGTAGTGACAAAGCGATGCAGCTCGCTCAGTAGAGCCTCTACCTGACCAAGCTGTCGTGGCTCACCAAATAGCTCGTCAATAATCTGCTGGTGGTAGGCTGCAATCTGGTCAATCTTATTCTGTGCCCCCTCAATATTGCTTGTGCGGTAGAAGTCAAAGACCTCCTCAAGGGCATTTGTGGTCTTGCCCATAGCCGAGACGATGACAAAAAGCTCGCTCTGGCCGTCAATAATATGCTTTAGGTTGCGTACGCCATCGGCATTTTTTACCGATGCACCTCCAAACTTGTATACCTTCATTGTGTTACTTTACTCTCTTATATTTTGTGTTTGTATTCTCAAAGATAAATGCGTAGACATCTGCCGCCTCCTCAATGCGCTTTGCAGTAGGCTTACCTGCGCCGTGGCCAGCATTTGTATCAATGCGGATAAGCACAGGAGTCTCTCCTGCGTGGCAGTGCTGAAGTGTTGCAGCAAACTTAAACGAGTGCGCTGGCACTACGCGGTCATCGTGGTCGGCAGTAGTAACGAGCGTTGCAGGGTAAGCCACACCCTCCTTAAGGTTGTGCAGTGGAGAGTACTTGTAGAGGTAGTTAAACTGCTCCTCATTCTCAGAGCTACCATACTCAACAACCCATCCGTGACCGATAGTAAAGAGGTGGTAGCGGAGCATATCCATAACACCTACGGCAGGAAGAGCAACAGCGTAGAGCTCTGGGCGCTGAGTCATACAAGCACCTACAAGCAGACCGCCGTTTGAGCCGCCTGCAATGGCAAGTTTCTCTGATGATGTATACCCCTCGGCAATAAGGTGCTCGGCAGCGGCAATAAAGTCGTCAAAGACATTCTGCTTATTCTCAAGCATTCCGCCCTTGTGCCACTGCTCGCCATACTCCGTTCCTCCGCGAAGGTTTACAACGCAGTATACGCCACCCTGCTCCATAAACATTGCCGCAGTGGTGCTAAATGCAGGGGTGAGGTTTATCTGGAAACCACCATAGCCATAGAGATAGCATGGGTTGTTACCGTCAAGTTCAATGCCCTTCTTGTGCGATACGAACATCGGCACTTGAGTGCCATCTTTGCTTGTGAAGAATATTTGCGAAGTGGTGTACTGTGAGCCATCAAACTTAACCGCAGAGGCATTGTAGAGGGTTGATACTCCGGTCTCTGGGTCGTAGTGGTAGATATTGCCTGGTGTGGTATAGTTTGCCACTGCGTAGTAGGTATCCTTATCCTCACGGCGAGAGTCAAAACCTCCTACACTACCAATAGCTGGCAGCTCAACATTGCGGATGAAGTTACCCTTGCGGTCATACTGCAACACCTTGTTCTGCGCATCAATTAGGTAGAAGGCAAATAGATACTCGCCCACAGTGCCTACACCCTCAAGCGGATGCTCTGTCTGCGGGATGAGGTCGTGACAAACTCTTGTATTGAGGTCTACAGATATTAGGCGATAGTTTGGTGCATCGTTGTTTGTTAGTACCAATGCTGTGTCGTCATAACAATCGAGAATCATATAGTCGTAGTCGAAGCCCTCAAATAGGGTCTTGAAGCGCTTCTCGCCCTTACGTTTGTAGAGTAGCTCTGTTCCTGAGGTGCCTGCCGAGCCGGTTACAAATAGCCAACGACCATCCTCGCTCTCGCCACCGTGGAAGTAGTGAAGTGGTTGAGTTGGGTCGGCATAGATAAGTGTATCTTCGCTCTGTGATGTGCCTATGCGGTGGTAGTAGACCTTCTGATTGGTGTTCTGAGCAGAATAGAGAGCCTCATCCTCCTTGGGAGCATCATAGGCGCTGTAGTAGAAACCTTTGCAGTCTGGCGACCAACTTGCCCCAGAGAACTTAACCCACTTGATGTGGTCTGAAAGTAGAGTTTTGCTCTCAGCATCCATAACGAAAATCTCCACCCAGTCGCTACCT
>JAFOYS010000157.1 GCA_017391435.1 Alistipes sp.
AAAAATCTTGCGGTGCAAGAATTTTTTATTACCTTTGTACTATGTTTAGTTTGCTGAGTTTTTTGTCGCCGATAATTGGTGCCGAGAGGGCGCACAATTGGGCCGTAGTTCTGCTGAGGGTGCTGGGGAAGATTCCTGGAGCACAGTGGTTTATGCGTAAGCTCTATGCCGTAGAGAGCCCGACGCTTGAGCGCGATGTGTTTGGTATCCACTTCCGCAATCCTATAGGTATGGCTGCGGGTTTTGACCGTAATGGTGAGATATACAGCCAGTTAAGCTCTCTTGGTTTTGGCTTTGTGGAGATTGGAACAGTAACTCCCGAGCCGCAAGATGGTAATCCCAAGCCACGAGTGTTTCGCCTTGATGACGATAGTGCGATAATGAATCGTATAGGTCTGAGTAGCAAGGGTTTAGAGTATGTCGTATCGAGACTTAGGCATCAGAGTGGGGATGTGGTTATAGGTTGCAACATTGGCAAGAACTCCGCAACCGAGCCTTGTGATGCTCCGCACGACTATCTGCGAGTCTTCCGCAATCTATACCAGTATGTAGACTACTTCTCGGTAAATGTCAGCTACAACACCTCGTTCAAGCAGTATGTGCCACGCACGCGCGAGAGCATTATCTCCATCCTTGAGCCGCTCTTTGACTTCCGCCGCGGGCAGAATCAGTACCGCCCGATACTGCTCAAGATCTCGCCAGACCTTACAGACGAGGATATAGATATGATGACCGACATTATGGTTGACACCCCTCTGGACGGCATTGTGGCCACAAATGGCACGGCTCGCCATACGGGCCTCGTGACTGACCTTCAGACTCTTAAGCGCTACGGCTCGGGTGCGGTGAGTGGTAAGCCGCTGACTGCTCGCTCTATAGAGGTTGTCCGCCGAATATACGACCGCTCAAATGGAACATACCCGATTATTGGCGTAGGAGGCATTATGACTGCCGAGGATGCTAAGGCTATGCTTGATGCTGGTGCAACACTTGTTCAGGTCTATACGGGCTTTGTCTATAATGGACCAAATTTTGTCGGAGATATCTGCAGACACTTAGAGCTAAACAACACACAACCTAAGCAATGAAATCAACAATAGTTACTATCGGCGACGAGATTCTTATAGGCCAGATTCTTGACACCAACTCACAATATATCTCTCAGGCACTCAACCGTATAGGCGTTGTGGTTGCCGAGCGAACAAGTATTGGCGACAGTGCCGAGCAGATTCTCGCAACCCTTGACCGCGCCCTTGATAGAAGCGATATTGTGGTCATCACGGGTGGCCTTGGCCCTACTAAGGACGATATTACCAAGCACACGCTGGCACGATATTTCAACTCGGAGCTTATCTACAACAGCAATGAGGGCGAGTTCATAGAGACACTTCTTGCTCGCCGAGGCATACCTTTTACAGAGCTTAATCGTGGTCAGGCTTTCGTGCCTGAGTGCTGTACGGTGCTCCATAACGCCCACGGAACAGCCCCAGGAATGTGGTTTGAAAAGGGGGGTAAGGTGGTCATCTCCCTGCCAGGAGTACCTTTTGAGATGAAACACCTTAATGATGACACTGTTGTGCCGATGCTCAGCAGCCGCTTTGCACTCAAGTCTATTGTTCATCGCACGATGATTACCAGCGGAATCCCCGAGTCCTTGCTTGCCGAGCAAATCGCCTCTTGGGAGGATAATCTGCCAGCAGAACTGCACCTTGCGTACCTTCCTGCACCAAATGTTGTTCGCCTACGCCTCTCAGCCTATGAGGTTGATGGACAGAGCGTTAGCCGCACGATTGACAAGGAGTTTGATAAGCTTAAGCAGATAATTCCTCAGGCTATCGTGGGCTTTGAGAATGCCACTGTAGAGCAACTTGTGCATAGCTGGATGGTTGAGAACGGCAAAACACTCTCTGTTGCCGAGAGTTGCACGGGTGGTGCTTTGGCGGCCAAGTTTACCGCTATGGCTGGCGCTTCGGCATACTTCAATGCGGGCGTTGTGAGCTACTCAAACGAGGCTAAGCGCGATATTCTTGGGGTCAATATGGAGGATATTGCTCGCTATGGTGCTGTCAGTGAGGCTGTTGCTATCCAGATGGCCGAGGGTGCTCTGAGGGCTGGAGGCAGTGACTACGCAGTTTCTACTACGGGCATTGCTGGCCCTACGGGTGGTAGCGCAGAGAAGCCTGTGGGCACAGTTTGGTTTGGTGTGGCAACTCCTAAGGGTAGCTTTGCGGTAATGAAGAACTGCGGCACAGACCGTAGCCAGATTATAGACCGCGCCGTGGCCCACGCTATTAAACTGCTGTACGAGAATCTATGAGAACAGGCAACAGAATATTGCTACCTATAATGCCAAAATTGACCGTATATTTGAAAAACATCGTCAGAAGATAGTTGACATCTTGCAGTAAATTACTATCTTTGTCGCTGTAATAGGCGCTGTAAATAATCAGATATTACTATGATAGAGACACTTAAATTTTACAAGAACTTCCCTAAGGAGGGTATCAACTTTATTGACATCATCCCATTTCTGCAGTCTCGCAAGGCCTTTGGCGAGGTCATCGCGGCCCTTAATAAGGCTACCACATCTCCCAATGTTGCCGCTCCAGAGGCTCGCGCATTCCTCTTTGCCGCACCACTTCTTACAGAGGCTGGTGTAGTAGAGAATATCATCCCTATGCGTAAGTCGGGCAAGCTGCCCTTTAACGAGGGCGACCTTATTGAGGTAAAGATTGAGAAGGAGTACGGCTTTGACCGCCTCTTCTACCGCCTTAGCGATATCGCTGCAGGAGTCCCTACGGGCGACACTTTTGAGATTACCGTGCTTGACGATGTGCTCGCTACCGGTGGCACTGCCGAGGGCGTTGCCCGCTCACTTGAGCAGCTTACTGTTTATAAGCAGGGCAAACCATATAAGGTCCGCATCAAGGAGTTTGTCTTCCTTGTCGGCATCCCCGAGATCGGCGGCCGCGAGCGCCTTGAGAAGATTGCGCCAGTAACTGTGTTGATGAATATCTAATAGAAGCTTTATAACAAGTTGGAATTTGACCTCAAAAGCTCTAACTTTTGAGGTCTCTATTTACAATCCAAAACAGTATGGAGAGAACAACATTTATTTCACTTTTTAAGCAGGGACTTGAGGAACTATTAGAGCGATATCGGTCTAAAGATGAGTCTGTTAGTGACCACGATTTTTTTGTTAATCACAGAGTTACAGATCTTGAGGAGGAGGAACTTCTCAATCGTGAGATTTGTGATTATGTTGAAGCCTTCTACAGAAAGCGTAGGGAGTATGAAGATAGGTCTTTGGCGCCTGATGAGTGGTTTGCCCAGCAGGTAGATAACACCATTGTTGAACTTTTCCCTGATGCAACAGAGGCGGAGAAAGATGATTTTAGACAAGCTGTTGTTGACGGAATTGATAGACAAAGTAGTGATACAGCAGAAGCGTTGCGCCTAACTATGGAGGAGGTTGCCGAGCAGAGTAAAAGGGAGGAGGTGAGCGATGAAAAGTAAAAACATCTCTTATGATGAACATTTTGCTCTGCAGGTGGGTCTGAATTCACTGTTACGATATAACAACACACTGCTTATACCTGTGGATGAGGAGAAAATTGATTTGCCTATTGTAGAGGAGTACTTTAAGGCTAAACCAAACTCTGATGAGGAGAAGAAGTGTATAAATATGCTTCTTGCCGCAGCGAAGTATGCCTATTTGATGCATCCCGATATTCCAAATGAGAATAAGTTTCCGTGTGCCGCGGTGGGAGTTAAGAAATTTCATATGGCACTTGAGGCGTCAAAGACT
>JAFOYS010000158.1 GCA_017391435.1 Alistipes sp.
AACTCGGCCCTTTGGCAAAAACTCAGCCACCGTGCTGTCAATATTCTGCTGATTGATGTCCCAGATAATTAGTGCCGCAGCTCCCTTGTCAAGTGCCATAGCACCCATAAGTCGCCCTATTCCCGACGCTCCGCCGGTAATAAGAACTCTTTTGTCATTAAACTTTCCCATAACACACTTTTTTCACACTCACAGTAGAATGCAAAGAGTTTTTTAGTATTTTTGTAGTGCAAATTTAGAGTAAAAAAATGAAAACACAAAACAACATCCTTCGCAGACAGTTTCTGACACATATTGCACAGACCTCTCCCGCACCACAACTTATTGAGGTGGCAAAGGCTGAGGGAGTCTATTTCTACACCCCAGAGGGTAAGCAGTACTTTGACCTTATCTCTGGTGTGTCGGTAAGCAATGTAGGCCACGCAAATAGTGCCGTTGTTGAGGCTGTGTGTAGTCAGGCGCGTGACTATATGCATATTATGGTCTACGGCGAGATGGTTGAGCGTCCTCAGGTAGAGTATGCAACACTTATCGCCTCTCTGCTCCCTGAGCCACTTGATAGCGTCTACTTCCTCAATTCTGGTGCCGAAGCTGTTGAGGGTGCGCTGAAACTTGCAAAGAGATATACCGGCAGAACGGAGATGATATCTATGCGCCGAGCATACCACGGCTCAACTCACGGAGCGATGAGTATGATGGGCTTTCCCGAGGGTGAGCAGTGGAAGAGCGCCTTCCGACCTCTGCTGCCCGACTGCAAGGCTATTGAGTACAATAACTTCTCAGAGCTGGAGCAGATTACAGAGCGTACAGCCTGCGTGCTATGTGAGCCGGTGCAGGGTGAGGCGGGCGTAAGAGTACCTAAAGATGGATATCTTGAGGCTCTGCACCGTAGATGTACGGAGGTAGGCGCACTGCTGATTTTTGATGAGATACAGACCGGTATGGGCCGCAGTGGAGAGATGTTTGCTATGACAAAGTATGGCGTAACGCCAGATATTGTCTGCCTTGCTAAGGCCTTTGGCGGAGGTATGCCTCTTGGAGCCTTTGTCAGTTCAAATGAGATTATGGGCACTTTGCAGCACGACCCCGTTTTGGGTCATATCACAACCTTTGGAGGCCATCCAGTCTGTTGTGCGGCTGGTCTTGCGGCAGCGAAGTATCTTATTGACAATAAGGTTGTTGAGGATGTTGAGCGCAAGGGTGCACTCTTTGAAAGTCTGCTTACAGGCAAGCCGAATGTAGTTGAGATTCGCCGCTCGGGACTGCTGCTTGCCGTTGAGCTTGGTAGTAGTGAGAAGCTATACAAGATTATGGATCTGTTTATTGAGCGAGGGGTGCTTAGCGACTGGTTCCTCTACTGCGATACAGCCTTTAGAATCTCGCCGCCACTTGTGATTACGGATGACGAGATACACAGATGCGTGGAGATAATTGTTAACTGCTTAAACGACTTATAGTATGGCTGATAACTACTTGGGAAAGAAGATGGAGGACTTTCTTGCTGGAAAGAACTCTGCACCAAAGCGCACGATGACCTTTGCAAAGCTCGTTGCAAAAAATCGTAGTTACAGAGGTTTTGACAACACTTTTACTGTTCGAGAAGATCAGCTACGACGAATTATGGAGGTTGTGCCTCTCTGCCCATCGGCGCGCAATCAGCAGGTGTTGCGCCTCAGAGCAGTGCTTAGTGATGAGGCGGATAAGGTGCTGCCACATATCCGTTTAGGCGGAGCGTTGAGGGATTTGAAGCTACCTCTGCCAGGGTGTGAGCCGCGAGCGTTTATTGTCATCTGCTCAACAGTGGCTGAGGAGAAGTATGTCAATATGGATATCGGCATTGCTGCTCAGACAATGCTCCTTCAGGCTGTAGAGATTGGTCTTAACGGCATCTGCATAGGAGCCTTTGATAAGCAGGCGGTAAAAGAGAGTTTGGCACTGCCTTATGAGCCGATGCTTATTCTGGCTATTGGTCGCGGGGCAGAGACTATTCGCACAGTAGAGATTGCTGAGCATCAGAGCCATAACTACTACCGTGAGGATGGTGTGCACTATGTGCCAAAGTTCTCGTTAGATAGTATACTGATTAAATAAACTGACTAAAAACAACTATTAGATTATATGGCTGATTTAAAACTTTTCAGAGAGGTTAATGGCTTGACGCTTGGCACTGTGGCAGCCTATTTAGGGTGCTCGTTAGCCACTCTGTCACATATAGAGAGTGGTAGAAGCCGTTTCGCTGCTGGTATGCTTGAGAAGTTGATTACAAATAGCAATGGCTGGGATGTTACTGCGCTTGTTGACTATAGCTTTGAACTAACAAAGTTCTCTCGCCGAAAGAGCATTGAGGTGGCTATTGGCACAACAAAGATTGGCGGAGACAACCCAATTGCGGTGCAGTCTATGACAAACACCGCTACGGCAGATGTCGCAGCCTCAGTAGCGCAGATTGAGCGTATTGCTGACGCTGGTGCGCCGATAGTTCGTCTTACGGCGCAGGGCAAGGCAGAGGGTGAGGCCTTTAGTCAGATTATGCCAGCGCTACGAGCAGATGGGTACAATACGGCCATTGTTGCCGATATACACTTTGTGCCTCAGATTGCTGCCATTGCTGCAAAGTATGTAGACAAGGTGAGAATAAACCCAGGCAACTACCGCACAGACAACGGAGAGCTTGAGGCGCTCATTGAGCAGTGTAAAGAGCGCGGTGTGGCACTCAGAATAGGTGTAAATCACGGCTCGTTAGCACGCCATATTATAGATAAATATGGCGACACTCCACAGGGTATGGTCGCTTCGGCAATGGAGTTTTTGCGTCGTTGTCGTGCTGCCGATTTTGATCAGGTGGTGGTAAGTATGAAGAGCTCTAATACCCGAGTTATGGTACACGCATATAGGCTACTTGTCTGTGCTATGGAGCGCGAGGATATGCACTACCCAGTACATCTTGGTGTAACGGAGGCTGGAAATGGTATTGAGGGTCGTATAAAGAGCGCAGTGGGTATTGGTGCGCTACTTGCAGACGGTATTGGAGATACTATCCGCGTCTCGCTTACTGAGGCGCCAGAGAATGAGATTCCTGTGGCGCAGATGATTGTTGACCACTTTGCTTCTCGCGCAGGGGAGTTTGCTGTTGCCTATCCAGAGAGGTATAGCCCTACAGAGTTCCGTCGCCGTTCAGATATCCGTACGCCGATAGTTCGCAGCGAGGTTACAGATGAGTTTTTGGTTATTGATGCCCACACAGAGAACCCTACGGCAGAGTGGCGCGCAGCAATATTGAGCCTTGAAAACCGTAAGCAGCCTGTGGTTATTCGCCGTAAGTATGACGATAGTGATATTACTACTCTTGCAGTTAAGGCTGCGGCAGATATGGGTCAGCTGATGCTTGACGGACTTGCAGATGGTGTGTGGATTGTAGCCCCGCAGTTTAGTGACAGTGAGCTGGAGCAGATAGAGCTCAACATTCTTCAGGCATCGCGCGTAAGAGTCTCGCATACAGAGTATATTGCCTGCCCAAGTTGTGGCCGTACGCTCTATGATATTGAGGGTACGCTGGCGCAGATAAAGTCTCGCACATCGCATCTAAAGGGACTTAAGATTGGTGTTATGGGCTGTATTGTCAACGGCCCAGGCGAGATGGCAGATGCGGACTACGGTTATGTGGGCGCTGCAGCGGGTAAGATAACACTCTACAAGGGTCGCGAGGTTGTAGAGCGCAACATTGACCAAGCGGAGGCTTTAGATAGGCTTATTGATATAATTAAAGAGAATGGAGATTGGATAGAATGTTAATCCTTGCAGCAGAGTATCTTCCAAGTATTGAGTATGTTGCACGCCTAATTAGCAGCGGCGACAACTATGTAATAGATTGTGGCGAGCACTATATAAAGCGCTCGGCGCGTAACCGTGCGCGGATAATGACAGCCAACGGAACACTTGACCTTACGGTTCCTTTAGTAAAGGCAAACCGTCCCCGAACACCTATGCAGACGGTAAAGATTGACTACTCTACACCGTGGCAACACCAGCACTGGGTAGCGCTCAAGTCGGCATATCGCTCCTCGCCATACTTTGATGAGATTGCAGAGCGAATAGAGCCATTCTATAAGGGTCACTACGAAAATCTTGTAGAGTTTAACCTTGCGCTGCTAAGGGTGTTGTTGGACTTTATGGGCTACACTGCACCGCTGAAAACTACTACAGAGTATGTCGTTGCTACGGCTGACGATATAGACCTGCGCCCAAAGCACCGAGAGGTAACATTCACTACGCCGCACTACTTTCAGCTATTTTCGGACAGATTTCCCTTTGCGGAGAATCTCTCAATAATAGACCTGTTGATGAGTGAAGGTAACTACTCGGCAGACCTACTTAAATAGAAAACTCTCGGGACTCAACTGATCCCGAGAGTTTTTTAGTTAGTGCCTCTTTTGACTACTCAAAGGCAATCTCATAGAGCTTTGCAATATCCTCAACAGATGTTGGACGAGGGTTTCCGCCTGTGCAGACATCGTTAAATGCAGCTACAGCAAGCGCTGGGATATCCTCTCTCTTAACACCAATCTCGCACAGGTGCTGTGGAATGCCAATGCTCAGTGACAGCGCGCGAACAGCATCAATAGCCGCCTTTACACCCTGGTCAACACTCATACCCTCAGTATCTACACCCATAGCCTTTGCAATGTCGAGATACTTAGCGCGAGAAGGAGAGTCTGCGTTGTACTCCATAACATAAGGTAGAAGCAGAGCATTTGCCACACCGTGTGGAGTGTCATAGAATGCACCAAGAGGGTGAGCCATAGAGTGAACAATACCCAGACCTACATTTGAGAAGCCCATACCAGCAATATACTGAGCCTCAGCCATACCAGAGCGAGCAACCTCATCCTTACCGTTGTCAACAGCGTTCTTAAGGTGCTTTGCAATAAGCTCAATAGACTTGTACTCAAACATATCGCTCATAGTCCACGCACCTGGAGTGATAAAGCTCTCAATAGCGTGTGTCAGCGCATCCATACCTGTTGCAGCAGTAAGACCCTTTGGCATAGAGTACATCAGCTCGCAGTCAATAATTGAGCACATAGGGATGTCGTTAGGGTCAACGCACACCATCTTCTTCTTAGCCTGCTCGTCAGTAATCACATAGTTGATAGTAACCTCAGCAGCGGTACCAGCTGTTGTAGGGATAGCAAAGGTAGGCACTGCGCGATTCTTTGTAGGAGCAACACCCTCAAGAGAGCGAACATCTGCAAACTCAGGGTTGTTTACAATAATACCTACAGCCTTTGCAGTGTCAATAGAAGAGCCACCACCAAGAGCAATAATAAAATCTGCACCAGAGGCCTTGTAAGCCTCTACACCGCGCTGTACATTACCAATAGTAGGGTTTGCCTTTACATCGCTGTAGATCTCATAAGGGATAGCTGCATCGTTGAGCACCTTCTCAATCTGAGCAGCAACGCCAAACTTAATAAGATCCTTGTCTGTTACAAAAAAGGCCTTCTTGAAACCTCTCTTTGCAACCTCGTCAGCAATCACAGAACGACATCCAGCACCGAAGTAAGATGTCTCATTTAGTACAATACGATACATAGTTTTAGTTTTTAGGTTATTTGGTTTGTTAATCTATTAAGTAGCAGTAAGTTTTGTTTACAAATACAAATGTAATACAAAATATTGATTTCACAAAAATTCACTCTGCTGTGATATTAATTTATTTTTTACTAAATTTGTCGTATGAATCCATTAGATAACGACATAAAGTATATCTCGGGGGTAGGAGAGGTTAGAGCAAAGTTGCTTGCCAAGGAGATTGGTGTCAAGAGTGTAGGCGATATGCTCTACCACTTCCCGTTTCGTTATGTTGACCGCACAAAAGTCTACAATATAGGTGAGCTTAATGAGGCAAACACCTCGGGTGGATATATACAGATTCGCGGCCGTGTGACGGGTAAAAATATCTTTGGCGAGGGGCGTAATCAGCGCTTTGTTATCTACATTGCGGACCAGACAGGCAAGGCCGAGCTAATCTGGTTTCGCGGTATAAAGTGGATTGAGAATAAGTTTGAACTTGGACGCGAGTATCTTGTCTTTGGCCGTCCGTCATTCTATCGTAGTGAGCTAAGTTTTGTCCATCCAGAGGTTGAGCCTATAGAGGTGGCTATGTCGCGTAAGGAGAACTGCGGACTGCAGGGTATCTACTCCACAACAGAGAAGCTCTCCACGGCAATGGGTGCAAAGGGTATGCACACAATTGTCGGCAAGATATTAGATAGTTATGCCGACAAGATTGTGGACTATATGCCCGACTATTTGCGCCAGCAGTATGGACTTATACCGTTGGCTCAAGCTCTTGAGACTATCCACCGTCCGACATCTCCTATGGCGCTCAAGCAGGCTCAGTTCCGACTCAAGTTTGACGAGCTCTTTGGTATTCAGCTCAACATACAGTCTCGTCGTGCCGCTCGCACTACGGCTCAGGCGGGCTTCCACTTTGGGCGTGTAGGTAAGTACTTTAATGATTTTTACAATACCCGACTACCATTTCCGCTTACGGGGGCGCAGAAGAAGGCTATTAAGGATATCCGTGCCGATACAGTCTCGGGTTGTCAGATGAATCGTCTGTTGCAGGGCGATGTGGGTAGCGGAAAGACCGTTGTTGCGCTTATATCGATGATTCTTGCTGTAGACAATGGCTTCCAGGCCTGCATAATGGCTCCGACAGAGATTCTTGCAAGGCAGCACTACGCCACAATAGTAAAGATGGTAGGCGATATTGGTCTACGCATAGCTGTGCTGACCGGTACAACAAAGAGTAAGGAGCGTCGGGAGATTCTTGCAGCACTTGTGGCTGGTGAGATAGATATTCTTGTGGGTACACACGCCCTTATTGAGGATAGGGTGCAGTTCGCATCGCTTGGTTTTGTGGTGATAGATGAGCAGCACCGCTTTGGCGTTGAGCAGCGTGCAAAGCTCTGGGCAAAGAACACAAATCCGCCACATATCCTTGTAATGACAGCTACGCCTATACCGCGTACCCTTGCAATGACACTCTATGGAGACCTTGATGTCTCTACAATTGACGAGTTGCCTCCAGGCCGTAAGCCGATAAAGACTGTGCACTACTACGACTCTGCACGATTACGACTCTTTGGCTTTATGCGAGAGCAGATTGCTCAGGGGCGTCAGATATATATTGTCTACCCGCTTATCAAGGAGTCAGAGAAGGCAGACTATGCAAATCTTGAGCAGGGCTTTGAGGCTATAGTGCGCGATTTCCCGCTGCCAAAGTATCGTGTGACGGCCTGTCACGGCAAGATGAAGCCGGAGGATAAGGAGGAGTCTATGCGACAGTTCAAGAGCGGCGAGGCTGACATTCTTGTGGCTACATCTGTCATTGAGGTGGGTGTAGATATTCCAAATGCTTCAGTGATGGTTATTGAGTCTGCCGAGCGTTTTGGCCTTGCACAGTTACATCAGCTTCGTGGTCGTGTGGGTCGTGGAGCAAATCAGTCCTACTGTGTTCTTATGTCGGATGAGAAGCTATCAAAGGAGTCTCGAGCCCGTCTTGAGGCTATGTGTGAGACCAACAATGGATTTAGGCTTGCGGAGCTTGACCTTCAGCTGCGTGGTGCAGGAGATATCAATGGTACACAGCAGAGTGGCGAGATTATTGACCTTAAGATTGCCAACCTTGCTGAGGATAACCAGATTGTTCAGTTGGCTCAGCAGGCGGCAATAGCTCTGCTGACGGCAGATGCAAACCTTGAGCTGCCACAACACATACCACTCAGGGAGCTTCGCGCAAGGTATACAAAGAGGGAGAGTGTTGATTTTTCGGTTATCCTATAATAAGGCACCGCTACTGAGCGTTATAAGGTTATGAAACATTTTTTAGCTATACTTGTTACACTGATTGCTACGCTGCCACTCTCGGCACAGCTATACAACGCTGGAGAGAGGTTAGACTATCGTGTAGCATACAAGGCCAAGCTTGTGCCAAATACGGAGATGGCTACAGTGACAGTTCAGACAACCCTTGATACGCTTAAGGGCAAGCCTGTATACCGCGTTATGGGTCTTGGAAAGATTATGCCAGAGTATCGCTGGTTCTTCTATCTTGAGGATAGGTACGACATCTTTGTAGATACCCTCTCGCTGCGTACACTCCGCTTTGAGAGCGATATTAAGGAGGGCGACTATACCTTCCGTAGCCACTACAACTACGACTGGGATAGTTTGAAGGTGCACACTTGGGCGCAGAGCCGTCAGCGAACACCAAAGAGCAAGAGTATGAAGCTGACGCAGCAGAGTATGGATCCCGTTTCGCTCTACTTCAACCTCCGTTCTATAGATGCGACAACACTCTCTGTGGGTCAGACTAACAATCTTGAGATGGTTCTTGAGGATACTGTTAAGGTGCTAAAGTATAGGCTTATTGGTCGTGAGGTGTGCCGTGTGCCGCAGCTGGGAAAGTTCCGCACAATAAAGCTTGCCTGCACACTCGGCACAAGCGAGGGCTTCTCGTTTACAGATGGCTCGGAGTTCTTTATTTGGATTACAGACGACAAGAATAAGTTCCCGGTATTGCTTGAGTCGCCAATAAAAATTGGCAGTATTCGTGCATATATCTCTGACTTTAAGGGATTAAAATACCCGTTAACGAGTAAAATCAGATAAATTTATTACCTTTGTGGCGTAAAAACATACAACTATGGCAGATACTAAGTATGACTATGACGATGATCGTTACGACGATTATGATACAGACGACAATGGCGCGTCGCAAAAATCTATCCGCGGCTACCGTGTGGTAATTATCCTGCTGGCTGTTATCCTGGCAGGTATCTCGGCGCTCTACTTTAATCTTAACCGTCAGCAGCAGCGTGACTATGAGCTGCTAAAGGTAGACCGTGACTCTATCCAGAGCAACCTTCAGGGGCTTATTACAGAGTACGATAGCCTAAAGTTTACTAACGACACTATTGCACAGCGTCTTGTTGAGGCAAACCAGATGATGGAGCAGCTCAAGCGAGAGCGTCGTTGGAACTATGCAAAGATTAAGGAGTACGAGAAGGAGGTGGGTACACTGCGTAGCGTTATGCGTAACTACCTCAAGCAGATTGACTCGCTCAATAATCTGAATAAGAAGCTTGTTGCCGAGAATGTATCCTACCGCAAGGAGATCTCTACAGCCAACCTACGCGCCGATGTGGCGGAGGAGAAGGCCTCAGAGCTTGCAAACAAGGTGCGTCAGGGATCTGTCCTGCGTGCGCGCGATATTGCAATGGTGGCACTTAACGAGAAGGATAATGTTGTTACCCGCATTAAGAGGGCAGTAACCCTGCGCGTGGACTTTGCTATATCGTCAAACGAACTTGCCAGCCCAGGCAACCGTGTTGTCTATATGTGCATTAAGTCGCCAGATGGTTACCTGCTTACCTCGGAGAGTATGCCTACATTTGACTATCAGGGCGTAGCAACGGGCTACTCAGCTTCGCGTGAGGTTGACTACCAGAACGAGGATGTGGATGTAAGTATCTACTACCGTGGCAGTGGCTTTACTGAGGGTCAGTACAAGATAGAGATTTATACAGACGGCAACCTTATCGGCTCTGGATCTGTCTCTATGCGATAAATGTTGTTGGCAATGCCGACAGTAGTGATATTAAGGAGTTTAGTGAAGTTGAGGAGGATTTTCGCTAAACTCCTTAAATTTATCAATTTCTCTGTTCTGCGTCAGAGTGCAAACTGCTAAAAATTTGGTAGTTAGAAAAAAAAGTTCTACATTTGCAGCCGAAATCAGGCGGTTATGGGGGTTGCACTCCGGGTGCAGACTGAGTCCCGCCGTAGGTAATAACTTATATAACAGTATTTTACAATGAAAACTATTGCAATTAATGCAGCGCCTCGTGCTGACTATGGTAAGAAGGCAACTAAGGCAGTTCGTCGTGAGGGTCTTATTCCTTGCGTAATTTATGGTGGTGGCGAGAATGTAACTTTCGCTATCGATGAGAAGGCTGTAAAGCCACTTATCTACACTCCTAACTTTTATATCGTTGAGCTCGATATCGACGGTAAGAAGGAGCTTGCAGTACTTCGTGATGTTCAGTATCACCCAATCCGTGAGCAGATTCTTCACATCGATTTCTACCGTGTTCAGGAGGGTAAGCCAGTTTCTATCGCTGTTCCAGTTCGCCTTACAGGTACTGCTGAGGGTGTTAAGATCGGTGGTAAGCTCGCTCTTTCTGCTCGTAAGCTCGTTGTTAAGGCTATGGTTGAGAACCTTCCAGATGAGCTCGTTGTTGATGTAACTCCACTCAAGGTTGGTCAGACTATCTTCGTTGGCGATCTTCAGTTCGAGGGTCTTCAGTTCGTATCTCCTGCAACTCAGGCAG
>JAFOYS010000159.1 GCA_017391435.1 Alistipes sp.
GCGTAGAGCTCGACTACAATTCAGAGGTACTGCCTCGTATCGGTTCAAAGGAGGGTATTATGCACATCTGCCAGACATTTATCAACCCAGGCGACAAGGTGCTTGTACCAAACCCTGGTTATGCGGCATACAAGGCTGCGGTAAGTATGACTGGTGGTGTGATGCTTCCATACTCGCTTAACAAGTCAAACGACTTTATGCCAGACTTTGAGGCTATTGAGGCTGCAGGTGTTGAGGGTGTAAAGATTATGTTTGCCAACTTCCCAGGTATGCCAACCGGAAAGACTCCAACACGCGAGTTGTTTGAGAAGATTGTTGCCTTTGGTGCAAAGCACAACATACTGATTATCCACGACAATCCATACAGCTTTATCCGCAACGCCGACAAGCCTATGAGTATTCTCTCTATCCCTGGCGCAAAGGATGTAGCTATGGAGATGAACTCGCTCAGTAAGGGTCACTCTATGGCGGGCTGGCGTGTAGGTGTTATTATGGGTAAGAAGGAGTGGATTGACTCTATCCTTACATTCAAGAGCAATATGGACTCTGGTATGTTCTACCCAGTACAGGCTGCTGCCGAGACTGCACTTTCGCTCGGTGAGGAGTGGTTTACAGAGCTTAATGCTATCTACCGTGAGCGTGAGAAGGAGGGTATGGCGCTTCTTGATGCGCTTGGTTGTCACTATCAGCCAAATCAGGCAGGTCTCTTTATCTGGGCAGAGATTCCAGAGGATTATCAGGGCGACTGCTACGACTTCTCTGATGAGGTTATGGACAAGTGCGATGTATTCCTTACCCCTGGCGGTATCTTCGGCACAGAGGGTAAGCGTTATGTAAGAATCACTCTTTGCTGCCCTGCAGAGCTTCTTCGCCGTGCAACAGAGAATGTAAAAGCGCGCTTTGTTAAATAGAATTTAACAACATAAAACAATAAAGCACAATCTCGATTTGGTAGATTGTGCTTTTTTTATTATCTTTGTTAGTTAATAGATAACAAATAACCAAAACCTAAGACAATGAAAGGTATTGTATTGGCAGGAGGCAGCGGAACTCGCCTCTACCCTATCACTAAGGGCGTAAGTAAGCAGTTGTTGCCTATTTACGACAAACCGATGATTTACTACCCAATTTCAGTACTTATGCTTGCTGGCATTAGGGATATTCTTATCATCTCTACTCCAAACGATCTGCCAGGTTTTCGCCGTCTACTTGGCGATGGTAGCGACTATGGCGTAAACTTTGAGTATGCCGAGCAACCATCTCCAGATGGACTTGCACAGGCCTTTATTATCGGCAAAGAGTTTGTCGGTGATGATTGTGCCTGCCTCGTACTTGGAGATAACATCTTCTATGGCCAGGGCTTTACCGGTATGCTTCGCAAGGCTGTAGAGACTGCAGAGAAGGAGAACAAAGCCACAGTTTTTGGTTATCAGGTGCCAGACCCTGAGCGTTTTGGTGTTGCCGAGATTGACAGCGAGGGAAATGTTATCAGCATTGAGGAGAAGCCCGCTCACCCAAAGAGCAACTACGCCGTAGTGGGGCTCTACTTCTACCCTAACAAGGTTTTAGAGGTTGCTGCAAACATCAAGCCTTCTGCCCGTGGCGAGCTTGAGATTACATCTGTCAACGACCGCTTCCGCGAGGATGGCGAGCTAAAGTTGCAGGTCTTTGGTCGCGGTTTTGCTTGGCTTGACACAGGCACTCAGGAGAGTCTATTTGACGCCTCTCGCTTTGTAGAGGTTATTGAGTCTCGTCAGGGTGTGCAGATTGCTTGTCTTGAGGAGATTGCTTGGCGCAAGGGTTGGATTACAGACGAGGATCTACTCCGCCTTGCAGAGCCTATGAAGCGTAACGCATATGGTCAGTATATGATTAATCTTGTAAAGAACAAGTAGATGGAGGTTATAAAGACAGACATTGAGGGAGTAGTAATAATTGAGCCGAAGATCTTTGGCGATGCTCGTGGATACTTCTACGAGAGTTTCAACGCCGCAGAATTTGAGGCCAAGACCGGCATTAAGACCACCTTTGTACAGGACAATCAGAGCAAGTCAAGCTACGGAGTACTTCGTGGGTTGCATTTTCAGAAGCCACCATATGCTCAGTCAAAGCTTGTGAGAGTAGTCCAGGGTGCGGTTATTGATGTGGCCGTTGATATCCGCAAAGGCTCACCGACATTTGGCCGCTATGTAGCCGTAGAGCTTACAGATAACAATCACCGTCAACTCTTTATTCCGCGCGGTTTTGCACACGGATTTATCGTCAAGAGTCCAACTGCAATTTTTCAATACAAGTGCGACAACCTCTACGCTCCGCAGGCAGAGGGGGCTATTGCGTGGAACGACCCTGCAATTGGCATAGAGTGGGGCATTGCAGAGCAGGACATACTCCTATCAGAGAAGGACAAGTGCCACAAAACACTAGCAGAGGCTGACTATTTGTTTGACTATAACGAAAATCTCTATTAGTTATGAATATTTTAGTAACAGGTGCAAATGGTCAGCTCGGTAGCGAAATGCGCCGAGTAGGATCTGTTTCGCCAAACAACTATATCTTCACAGACATTGCTGAGCTTGATATTACAGATAGCAAGGCTGTGCTGGAGTTTGTTGCCGATAATAAGATTTCAGTAATTGTAAACTGTGCTGCGTATACAAATGTAGACAAAGCCGAGGATGATGAGAGGACTGCAGAGGCTATCAATGCCACTGCCGTAAGAAATTTGGCAGAGGCGGCAAAGAGCCACAACGCTACACTTTTCCACATCTCAACAGACTATGTCTTTGGCACAGATGGCAACACACCTCGCACAGAGGAGATGGCTGTAAATCCATTAGGTGCCTATGGAAGGACAAAACTCAATGGCGAGAGGGCTATTGCCGAGGTTGGATGCAAGGCTCTTATCTTCCGCACCGCTTGGCTCTACTCAGAGTTTGGAAATAATTTCCTAAAGACAATGCTTCGACTAACAGCAGAGCGCAGTGAGATAAATGTGGTCTTTGATCAGGTAGGAACACCTACATATGCTGCAGACCTTGCAGTGCTGATATTTTCAATTATTGAGTACGGCATCTATCAGGGCAATGAGGGTATATATCACTTCTCAAATGAGGGCGTATGCAGCTGGTATGACTTTGCAAAAGAGATTGCAGCAGCCGCTGGACAGACTCAGTGCCAGATAAATCCTTGCCACTCATCAGAGTTTGCGTCAAAGGTTTGCAGGCCGCCATATTCTGTGCTTGACAAGAGCAAGGTAAAGCGCGTTTTTGGTGTAGATATTCCACACTGGAGAGACTCTATGCTCCATTGTTTAACAAGACTAAAGAAGTAGTATGAAAAGTATAATTATCACCGGCGGTGCTGGTTTTATAGGCAGTCACGTAGTTAGACTCTTTGTAAACAAGTATCCAAATTACAGAATCATCAACCTTGACAAGCTCACATATGCGGGCAATTTGGCAAATCTCAAGGATATTGAGAGTATGCCTAACTACACATTTGTCAAAGCTGACATCTGCGACTTTGACACAGTGCTTGCGCTAATGAAGCAATATGAGGTTGACGGCATTATACACCTTGCTGCCGAGAGCCACGTAGACCGCAGTATTAAAGACCCATTTACCTTTGCTAAGACAAATGTCATCGGCACACTTTCGCTGCTTCAGGCGGCTCGTCTATACTGGGAGTCACTACCAGAGAGGTATGAGGGTAAGCGTTTCTACCACATCTCAACAGATGAGGTCTATGGCGCACTTGAGATGACACACCCAGAGGGTATTGAGCCTCCATTCTCAACCTCTGCATCTTCTGAGCATCATTTAGCCTACGGTACAGATTTCTTCTACGAGACAAATAAGTACAATCCGCACTCTCCGTACTCTGCTTCAAAGGCATCTTCAGACCACTTTGTCCGCGCCTTTCACGATACATATGGAATGCCGACAATAGTCACAAACTGCTCTAACAACTACGGCCCTTACCAGTTCCCAGAGAAGTTGATACCACTCTTTATCAACAACATTCGCCACCGCAAGCCACTGCCGGTCTATGGCAAAGGCGAGAATGTTCGCGACTGGCTCTATGTAGAGGACCACGCAAGAGCTATAGATACTATCTTCCACAACGGATCGGTAAACGAGACATACAACATCGGCGGATTTAATGAATGGAAGAATATAGACCTTATCCGCGTACTTATACGCACCGTTGACCGCGCGTTAGGCAACCCAGAGGGATCAAGCGAGGAGCTTATAACCTTTGTAACCGACCGCGCTGGACACGACCTCAGATATGCTATTGACTCTACAAAACTTCAGAAGGAGTTGGGCTGGGAGCCTTCACTACAGTTTGAAGAGGGTATTGAAAAGACTGTAGAGTGGTACCTAAACAACCAGCAGTGGATGGATAACATCACCTCTGGCGAGTATGAGAACTACTATAACGAGATGTACGCAAACAGATAAAAAAGCACCTAACCTAATCCTACTGATGAAGATAATTTCCACTCTTATCTCCAAAGTTAAAGATAACCAGATAGCCAAAGACTCCACTTGGGCAATTATCGGCAGCGCAGTAAGCAAGTGCGCGGCGATGATTGTCGGCATTATTATCGCCAGACTACTTGGCGTGGAGGCCTTTGGTGAGTACGGTATGGTAAAGAGTACACTTTTCTATATAGCAGTATTCTCGACTTTTGGCCTGGGCAGTACAGCTAATAGATATATGGCTCTGTGCAAGGATAATGACTACCACGCCATACTCAATATCTTCCGCAACTCTATATCCATAACACTTATCACAAGTGCAATTATGGCTGTATTGTTGTTCACTTGTGCAGGAATTATTAGCAACGAGCCACACCTTGTCGCAATTCTTCGCTACACAGCGCTCATTGTCATCTTTAATGCTATAAACACCACTCAGTTAGGACTACTCTCGGGTCTAAAGCAGTTTAAAGTAATTGCCATAAACAACACCATATCTGGTTTTGCGACACTTATTCTGGGCATAGTTCTTACCTACTACTTTAAGCTTATAGGTGCTGTAGGGGCACTCTTTACAACAACACTACTGCAGTGCATAATAAACCAAGTTGCGATATCTCGTCATCTCAACAAGATTCGCACACAAAGTGAGGCTACAGAGCAGAGTACTACATCTATTGGTCAGCTCTTTAAGTTCTCACTGCCAATTGCTATTCAGGAGTGTGTCTATGCAAGCGCAAGTTGGATTCGTGTTATGATGATTACCACACTTGCGGGATATGACGAGTTTGGACTCTATACAGCTACAAATCAGTGCCACCTAATCATCATCTTCATCCCAGGAGTGCTAAGAAATGTGATTCTATCTCACCTATCAAGTTCGCTGAATGATGAGAGCCGACATAAGCAGACCTTCAGCACAATGGTAAAGATAAACCTCATTGCCACCCTGCTCCCTGCTGTTGTTATAGCAATCGCATCACCTATCATTGAGCAGATTTATGGCGAGTCGTTTGTAGGTCTTGCACCGATTATTATTGTAACAGCAATTTTAAGTATTTTTGAGAGCGTGTGTGATACATATGTGCAGGAGTTTATATCTCGAGGATACAACTGGATTACACTTGCCGGATATATCTTCAGAAACTACGGTTCACTAATTGTGGCATTGCCTCTACTTATTAAGTTTGGCAACAACCACGGCGCCTTCTGGGCATATAGTAGCATTATGGTGATTCAGATACTATACTGCTTTATGCTCCATATATTTTATAAACACAAAATACTAGCACGGTAACTAATGGCGGGCATCTTCTTCTGTATACTAACAATGATATATATGCTGTTCGGAGTACTTTTCTACGAGCTGCGTGTATTCACATATGTAGACGAAGTTGTTGCAATACTTATTGCTGCTTATGCCTGCTTCAATATGTTTGTTCGTAAAATACCATTCAGCAAACCATTTATGGTCTGGATGGCAATCTCGCTATTCTACCTAATATACTCCTTTGTAATTGAGTCAAATGTACCTGTGGCTATTGTAAACGACTTTGTTATGCAATCTAAACCATACCTCGTCTTTTTTGGTTTGATGTGCATTAAACCTCGTCTTGACAGAGAGCACTTTACAATTATGCAGGGTATATGCTGGTTGAGTCTTTTCCTTATAATTGCGATATACATACACCATCCAGAAGACCGTAAAGTAGCTACTCACGGTGTTATGCTTACTGGAGAAGCACTCTCTGCAGTTGCAATACTTGTCGGTGCGCTATACTACTTGAGCTGTAACAGAGAGAGCCTGTCGGCAAAGGTTACCACGCTGCTAATAATGAGCGTCGGCATACTGAGTCCTACTTCAAAGTACGGTGCAATATTTGTCTGCGTAGTATTAATACTTTTTTTTGTCAACAAACCGTTGAAGATTAACATTAAATATCTCCTTCTCGGTGTTGCTGCCCTTGTAGTGGTCTTTTATGTAGTTAAGGATGAGTTTATATACTACTTTATTGAGGACTACGAGTACAATGTTCGCCCGATGCTCTATGTACGAATGTGGGATGTGCTTGCAGACTATTTCCCATTTGGTAGTGGTTTTGCGACATATGCAAATCCTGCTTCAATGACTTGGTACTCTCCAATCTACACTAAGTACAACCTTGACTCAATTTGGGGTCTTGATCAGGGTAATGAGTTCCACTTTGCCGCAGATGCATACTACCCTATCTTTGCACAGTTTGGTTATGTAGGTATGGCGCTTTTTGTTTATTTCATCTACTACATATTTAAGAAGATGAACAACCTATACGAAGCGACGGCAGATATAAAGCGCTACAAAACCGCACTGATAATTGTTGCCTACATCCTTATTCAGGCAACATCAAATGCCCTTGCAAATGAGAGAAGCATTATTGCAATGGGTATTTTGGTGCTTGCACTATACAAGTACAAACCACGCCCACGATACTCGGCAATAAATAGTTTTGGACTAGACTTTGCAAAATCTGATAACAACCCAATAAGCAATCCAACCAATGAAAATTCTGCTAATCAATAATTTCCACTATATCAAGGGTGGCTCAGAGGCTGTATATTTCAATATGGCTGAAATGCTTGTAAGGGCAGGTCATAGTGTCGTTTTCTTTAGTTGTACAGATCCTCGCAACAGCAGTTACGGAAGCAACGACTACTTTGTTGAGCCTAATAACAGTGTAAACCATCTTCTTGGCGCATTGAGATATATTTTTAATGGTAAAGCAAGAAGGTCATTAGAGAGACTAATCAAAGCCGAGAGGCCAGATATTGCCCATATACACCTCTTCTGGGGAGGACTATCCTCATCAATACTTGGTGTACTAAAAAAACACAACATACCTGTTGTTCACACAGCACACGACTATAGAATGGTCTGCCCTGCCTATACTTTCCGCAGAGGAGATGGTACTGTGTGCGAAAAATGTCTTGGGGGCAACTATATTCACTGCCTTACACATCGCTGCTCAAAGGGCAAGTTTGCTCATAGCGCACTGATGACCTTTGAGGCGTTTTTCCGCAAGTGGTTTATACGACCTATAGATGCTATTGATGGTTTTGTCTTTGTTAGCCAATTTAGCTACGAGCAACATCTAAAGGCTATGCCAGCGTTAAAAGATAAGCACTGTATTGTTGCCCATAACGCCATTGCGCCACCTTCTCAGGATGAGATAAGCACAGCTATGGGAAGCTACTACCTATACTTTGGTCGCCTAAGTCACGAGAAGGGTCTTGAGACACTAATTAACGCCTTTAGCAACCTACCACATCTAAAACTCAAAATTGTCGGCGAAGGAGATATGGAGCAGAAACTCAGGGCTATGGTTACAACCGATAATATAGAGTTTTGTGGTTATCAGAGCGGAGGCAATCTACGCCAAACAATTAAAAATTGCAAGGCTATAGTCGTTCCTTCAGAGTGGTACGAGAACAACCCTATGACAATCATTGAGGCTCAGAGCGCTGGCATCCCTACTATCGGCGCACGCATAGGAGGCATACCGGAGATTGTAGAGCCAAACAAAACAGGTTATCTCTTTACTCCAAAGTCGGTAGAGGAGCTGATACTCGCAATCCAAACAATGGAGAGTCTTGATAGCGTTCAGTACAACACTCTAAGCCAAGAGTGCCAACACAGAGCGGCAGAGATGTTCTCAAGCGATGCACTCTACCCAAAGATTATAAACCTATACAACACACTACTATGTCACTCAAGCAACAAGGAATAAATCTTGATCTATCACATATCCGCGCTGTGCTATTTTTAGCCCTCGCTCGCATACCTATGCCTCGTACTTGGCGTAAGGTTTTTGTTCGCGCGGCGGGTGTAAATCTCACGGGAAGTAAGTATTTTATTGCTCGCGATGTGCAGTTTGACTCTATCCATCCAGGTAATATTACCATTGAAAACGATGCACATATTGCTGCAGGTGTACGACTACTCACCCACCGCCTTGACACAAACAATCCTGACCGTGAAGATATTCACTTTATTGAGGGGCAGATAACCATAGGCGAGCACGCTTTTATTGGCAGTGGCACTATTATCACAGGCAATGTGACTATTGGTCGCAGTGCAATTATTGGTGCAGGTAGCGTTGTTACAAAGTCTGTGGGCGACTATGAAATTTGGGCAGGCAATCCTGCAAAATTTATCAAAATGAGGGCATAGAAAATGGCTACAATATCTTCAATAACAAAACAGCGACTGTTTGCTCTCTTGCGACTTGCTCTTGTTGATATAGACTACCCACGCACCCACTTTGACCATATGAGCGATAGCAAGTGGCAGGATATCTACAATGCAGCTCTTGAGCAGGGTGTGCTTGCCTTTGCATATGACGGCATTCGCAAGCTTGATGAAGACCACCAACCAAATCTTGAGATAAAGATTCAGTGGGCCTACAATGTAAGTTATATTGAGAAGCTAAGTAAAAAACAGCTCTCAACAGCGCAAAAGGTGGTAGACACATTTACAAAGCAAGGTATCAACACACTGATTCTCAAGGGTTTATCTCTTGCAGCACTCTACCCAGAGCCAGAGCATCGTCAGTCTGGCGATATAGATATCTACCTTATGGGAGATTTTGAGCGTGGTAATGAGATTGTTAAGAGTAAAGGTATTAATGTAAAATACGACTACTTTGTTCACTCCGAGTTTGTCGTTGATGGTGTTAATATTGAGAATCATCACTACTTTGTCAACCCAGATGTAAATAGCACGGGGCGCTATATTGAGTGTGTGCTTGAGCAGATGGTTGCTCACAGCACTGACCACCCAACAGTAGAGGGTGCACTTATCCCATCTGCGGAGTTTACGGCGCTGTTTCTTGCTCGCCATTCAAGTTGGCACTATGCGCGTGAGGGCATAAAACTACGAGATATCTGCGACTGGGGCGTGTTCCTTAATCACTATAGGGATAGCTTAGAGTGTAACATTGTTATGGAGCACCTCGAAAATAGCGGTCTTGCTCGTTATGCATCAATAATCACCACTATTGCCGAGCAGATTTTAGGCATTAAGTTGCCACTTGAATTTACGGATAGATACATTGAGCTCTCGGAGCGCGTTTTGAAGGATATACTGAGTTTTGAGAATAGCGAGAAGCACACCGAGATGAACTTCCTGCGCGCATTTATGTTCAAGATTCGCAACCGTTTTGCCCGCAAGTGGTGCTACGATAAAGTAGTACCAGATAGCTACTGGGGCAATATCTGGTACTCAATCAAGGGCTATATAACAAACCCTCGCGCTATTAAAAAGGCAAAACTATAACCTATCCAACAATCTACGCACAGCGGGAATCTTCATCACCAGCAGAATTACCACTGCCGGCAGAATTTTGCACGCTGTTACGGCAATCTTTGTAAACAGACCCGGAACGAGCGTTCTGCGACCACGGCGCATTGCTCGTAGTCCTTTGCGAGCAATCACCTCTGGGGCTGACATAAAACCCAAAGCGCGCAACCACTTACGAGGTCGGTCACTTAAGTTGTATAGTGGCGTATCAACAGCACCCGGGAAGAGGGTGGTCACTGTAACATTATGCTCTTTTAGCTCATACCACAGTGACTGTGCAAAACTCTTGAGAGCAGCCTTTGTAGAGCCATAGAGCGACATTGTCGGATATGGGGTCCACGCGGTCATAGAGCTAACAATAAGTATACGACCAGACTTGCGAGCCACCATATCGCGAGCAAATAGCTTGCAGAGCTTCATCGGCGTTGTAAAGTGTAGCGCAGTGATAAAGTCTATATAACTATCTGTAGTGTTCAGGAACTTACCAAAGTGTAGTACTCCCGCGTTGGAAATAAGGTTATCAACCTGGCCAACAGAGGTTGCAAAAGCATAAATACGCTCTGCCGCATCGGCTGCCGAGAGATCTGTGTCAAGTATCTTTACATCCACGCCATACTGCTTTGATATACTCTCAGAGACCGCTTGTAGTGCCGAGAGCTGATTACTTACAAGAATCAGATTCTCGCCACGCTCGGCACTCTGGCGGGCAAACTGATAGCCAATACCCGAACTTCCGCCCGTAATTAGTGTGTAACGCATCACTTCTTAAATATAAAAAATACCGCTGCCACAAGGCACAGAAAACCTACAAGGTGGTTCCAACGAAGCGCCTCGTTCTTCATCACAAGCAATACAATCACAGTAAAGACCGTCAGCGAGACTACCTCCTGAATAACTTTAAGCTCCCATATTGAGAAAGGACCACCATACTCGGCACTACCCAGACGGTTTGCGGGCACCATAAAGCAATACTCAAAAAGGGCCACCAACCAGCTAATACCAATCACGGCCATAATGCCAATTCTCTCAAATCGGCTCTTAAACATCACCTGCCCATACCAAGCAAGTGTCATAAATAGATTTGAACAAATCAGAAGCGCAATCGCCCCCAAACCTCGTGTTAACATATTGTTTTTCGTAATTTATTTTAATTCTCAACTGTTTGCCAATAGACAACCTTTACTCAAGTGAACAGACAAGGCGGAAGCCGTATTTGCCGTAACGATCACCCGGAATGGCGCAGTTACGATAAGAGACACGACAGTACCCTACGTAGCTGCCCCAGCTACCGCCACGCAAGACACGGTAAGAGCCACTACTTGGCCCCGTAGGATTAGTCTGTGAACTACTACTGTAAACTCCATACCAGTCCTGGCACCACTCCCAGACATTACCGCTCATATCATATATACCTAGTTCATTTGGCTTTATCTGACCTACTGAATGTGTTGTATCGCTTGAGTTTTTCTCGTACCAAGCAACATCGCCCACAGTATTGCTGCCGCTATACTTGTAACCTTTTGATTGATTACCACCTCTGGCTGCATACTCCCACTCAGCCTCGGTTGGTAGGCGGAAGCGCTTACCACTCTTCTCGTTGAGTTTCTGGATAAACTCCTGAATATCATCCCAAGAGACATTCTCTACTGGCAGGTTGTCGCCCTTGAAATTACTTGGATTACCACCCATTACAGCACTCCACTGTGCCTGCGTAACCTCATACTTACCTATATAGTAGCCCGAAAGGGTCACAGAGTGAGTTGGTTTTTCGATACTCTCTGCATCGCTACCCTGCTCTGAAGTTGCACCCATAGTAAATGTGCCGCCATTGACAAAGACCATCTCAAATCCGCCAATATCAGCGTATTCAAAGTCTGGGGTCGGTTCTAGTTCTGGCTTCGGCACATTTCCAAATGTGGCCACCGCGCGAACACTCTTGTAATAACGCTTGTAGGTGCTCTCCGTGCTACTGCTATACATACTAACTCCCCACGCGCAATACTCACCACTTGTCAACTGATCACACTCGGTTGATGACCAGTAAGACTCACTAATTAGTTCATCAGTCAGTTTGGTATTAAGTTTATCCTTGCCGTTATAGATTGTAAGCAGCTCTTCCTTTGCTGGCAGATACCACTCACTTCCCAAGTCTGCACACCACTTGAATGCTGGATATTTGCTCTGCCAACCAGAAATAGCCTTAACAACTGCCATATTAACCGCGCCATCAGCCTCGCTATTAGCGCCGATAAGACGATTCTGCTCTGTTAGATCAGATGTCCACTGAATGGTACTTGCAGATTTTGTCATACTCAGAATCTTGCC
>JAFOYS010000160.1 GCA_017391435.1 Alistipes sp.
CCAATAACATATAGATTTGTTTATTACTTCTTTGACTTCTTTGCCTTTGCCTCAGCAGCCTTCTTGCTCTGAATCTTAAGGAAGTCTGCAAGGGCATCCTTATACTCGTTAGAGTACTTGAACTCGTCGTGACCGCACCAGCCGTGACCGCCAGAAGGGTAGATGTGCATTGTTGCAGGAACGCCATTTGCCTTCAACGCCTCATAGTAGAGGATAGAGCTGATTGGTGGCACTGTAAGGTCGTCGTCAGAGAGGAGCAGGATTGTTGGAGGTGTAGTTGTAGTTACACGATTCTCAAGAGAGTAGTAGAACTGCTCGTTCTGAGTACGATTCTTACCAAGAAGATACTGGAATGTGTTCTGGTGAGTTGCCCAAGTAGTACCAGTGATAACAGGGTAGAACAGGATTGAGAATGCTGGCTTTGCCTTGTCCTCAGTAAATGTTGAGGTATAAGCTGCAAGGTGACCACCTGCACTACTACCGCAGATACCAACCTGTGCTGGGTCTACACCCCACTTCTTACCCTTTGTACGCATATACTTAAGCGCTGCCTGAGCATCCTCAAGTGGTACCTCCTTGTGGCCGAGGTTTGGCAGACGGTACTTAACAACTACGCAAGAGATACCGAGGCTACGGTAGTACTTTGCAATCTCAAAGCCCTCGTGAGCGATACAAACCTTGCTGTAGCCACCACCAGGAAGCACTACAATACCCTGACCTGTTGCCTTTGCAGGGTCTGCCTTGTAGATGTAGAAGTCGGTCTGTGAGGTCTGTGAGAAGTGTAGACGCTCGTTGATCTTCTCATCGCGAGTCTCAAAGTTTGAGTGTGGAGCCTTGTCGTTGTTCCAGAAGTTTGTGATAATCTCATCTGCACCACTCTGCTCAAGGCTAAGGGTAATGGTCTTCTGTGCTGAAGCACTAACTGCGATTGCTGCTGATGCAATCAGAATAAGAAACTTTTTCATAATATTGTAAATTTTTGATTGTTAGCTATTTAAAATGATAAAACCCACTCTTTGGTAGCCTCGGTCCACTCTTTTTTGTAGTCCTTCCAGCTATGACCTCCCGATGGGAAGATGTGCATAGAGGCCTTTATGCCGTGGTGCTTGAGGGCTTTGTAGTAGAGCATTGAGTTGATTGTTGGCGCAAGCGGATCGTCGTCGCAGTGTAGAATAAGTGTTGGCGGAGTATCTCCGTCTACAAGTAGGTCTACAGAGTGCTCGTCTATCTGTGCCGGTGTGCGCCACTTGCCTAAAAGCTCCTCAAAGGTGCTCCACTGTGGCTTGCCTGTCCAGATATATCCGCTGATTACAGGGTAGTGTAGCACAGCGAAGTTAGGCTTCTGCTTGCCCTTGAGAACTACTGACGACCACGCTGCAAGGTGACCACCAGCGCTGCTGCCACTAACACCCACCTTTGTTGGGTCGATGCCGAGTCGGGCAGCGTTGTCACGCATATACTCAATAGCAGCTGCGGCATCCTCAAGAGGTACCTCTGCGTGTCCATTTGGTAGGCGATACTTTACGACCATTGTGGTAATGCCCTGATCAGCAAGCCACTTTGCCCAGCCGAAGTTGAGGTTTACAGTCTTATAACCGCCTCCAGGGAAGATTACAAGGCTGTGCCCTGTTGCCTTCTCAGGCTTGAAGATGTAAAATACGGTCTCTGATGTGTGTGAGACCTTGTACTTACCCTTGCTCTCTGAGATCTTCTCAGGCACAGTGTCGCAACTTGAGTGTGGAGCGGTAGAGTTATCCCAGTAGCGGATAACCTCATCGGCACCACTCTCTTTAGCTAAAGATTGAGCTGTTGCTGTTGTGGCAAATGCCAGTGCTGCAGCAAGAATTAAGAGTTTTTTCATCGTTTATCTATTTTTTGTCATTCTCCTGAAGAATCAAGAACCAATCTTTCAGCGCGCTGAGCCACTGCTGACGATACTCCCACTTCATACGACCTGACCATCCGTGACCACCTGAAGGGTAGATGTGCATAGAGGCAGGGATGCCGTAGCGCTTAAGTGCCTTGTAGTACGATGTTGAGGCTACTGGAAGCACAGTGGTATCATCATCAGAGAGGAACATTATCGCTGGCGGAGTTGTTGGGCCTACAAGATCCTGTGTAGAGGCTGTATCTACCTGTGCAGGGGTAACATTGTGGCCAAACATAATCTTGTTTGCATTGTAGCTGTTGTGGTACTCGTTACGGGTCATTGCACCGTAGATAAGGATAGTAAAGTGCGGTTTACTGCCATCCTCCATAATATTAGAGACCCACGCTGCAAGGTGACCACCAGCAGAGTTGCCACATACGCCAATCTTCTGAGGGTCGATGTTGTACTTCTCGGCATTGTTACGCATATAGTCAATAGCGCCAATTGCATCCTCAAGCATAGCGTCGCTATGTCCATAGTTTGGCAGACGATACTTTACAACTACGGCTGTAATGCCGTTCTCGCGGAGCCACTCTGGGAAGGTGATAGGGAAGCTCAAGTAGCGGTAGCCTCCACCTGGGTAGATAACAACAGTGTAGCCTGTAGACTTCTCCTTCTCTGGTGTGAAGATGTAGAGCTCGGTTGAGGAGGTGTTATAAACCTTTGACCTACCCTTTATCAGCTCATCTTTCTCCATATTGTTGGAGTACTTGGCTGTGCTATTGTTCCAGAGGTGGACAATCTCGTCGGCAGAGGTGTTGACAGTAACAACCTTCTGCGCAGAGACCGACTGTAGTGCAATAGCGGCAACAAAAAGGATAATAAGCTTTTTCATCGTAACTATTTTTGTTGTTTAGGTTGAGTTTGAATGTCTAACCAATCTTTTACAGCACCCAGCCACTGATTGCGATACTCCCACTTGCGGTTGCTCCACCAGCTATGTCCACCTGAAGGGTAGATGTGCATTGACGCTGGTACTCCGTGGCGCTTGAGCGCTGTGTAGTACTTTGTTGAGCTGAATGGGCGCACGACATTGTCATCGTGGCAGAGAAGAATCAGCGTTGGTGGGGTATTCTTTGTCACCAGATTTGTAAGGGTGAGCGACTCAGCCTCGGCAGGGGTTACATCCTTACCCATAAGGTTCATATTTGCGCTCATTGTTACATAGTACGCATCTCGAAGCATTGAGCCACAGAAGAGCATTGCAAAGGCAGGCTTGCGATCATCCGCCATAGCGTTAGATACCCACGCAGCGAGGTGTCCACCTGCAGAGCAGCCCGCAACACCAACCTTTGTTGGGTCAATGCCAAGTCTTTCGGCGTTTGCCCTCATATACTCAACAGCACCTGTGGCATCCTCAAGCGTTGCCTGATTGTGACCTGAGTTTGGTACGCGATACTTGAGCATTGCAGCGGTAATACCGTTCTCCTTGCACCAGTTGATAAAGTGGGTAGAGAAGCCTGCATAGCGGTAGCTGCCACCAGGGTAGATGACAATAGATACTCCGGTACGGTTCTCACTCTTAGGATGAAAGATGTAGAGATCTGCAGATGAGGTGTTGTAGAACTTGCGTTTTGCGACAACCTTCTCATCCTTCTCCATATGGTTAGAGTACTTTGCGGTACTGTTATCCCACAGGGTTACAATCTCATCGGCCCCAATATCTATCTGCTTTGTTGCCTGAGCCGCAGCAGATAGCGTTGAAGCTACCAGAGTCATAAGGAAGATAATCTTTTTCATAGGTCTATTTGTTTAGTTTTTTTAGGTAATCCTTTTGCATAATCTCGAGCCAATCTTTGATAGCTCGCTTGCAGGGCTCGGCATATCTATACTCGTCGTGACCTGCCCAGCCGTGACCACCAGATGGGAAGGAGTGTACTGCCGCAGGTATGCCGTAGTACTTGAGAGCCTTGTAGTAGGCCATAGAGTGCTCTGGCTTTACCCTTACATCGTCATCTGCAAGTAGTAGCAGTGCTGG
>JAFOYS010000161.1 GCA_017391435.1 Alistipes sp.
TATGAAAGATTGCAATGTTGCTTGCCGAATTGATGCAGTCAATGATGTAGTATCTGCTTATCAATATTATGCATATCGTTGTTGCGGTATGTTGATAGGTAATACAAACAACTCACAAGTTATTAATGAAACCCCTTACGCAGCTGCTCCTAATCTCACTTGCGAGAATGTTACAGTAACCTATGGCACTTGGATGAACTATCATTATTGCAAATTTGCAGGCACAGGCTATCCATATGTACGAGTTGAGTCTGGTGTTAGCGTTGATGCATACGTTAATATTAGATATGGTCATCCTACCGATGCAAATGGCAATACTGTAGTTGACCATAACCACGTACATAACGATGGAGAGGATCACCATATTTGCCTTCCTTTCGATCAACTTCTCGGTGGAGGCCCTAATGGAGATGGCCATAATCCAGTTTATGGTCTTGCTTCATTCCCTGGTGTAACTGTGGTTTACCCTGCAGAGTACACTTGCCCTACTTGCGGTCAGCAGCACAATGTGCAGTAAAATCACAGACCCTGGCAGACGGTCTTAGTAGTCTGCCTGTTTGTTAAAAGAGTTAATGTTAATGGTGGAGGCCGTCCTTTTGGGACGGCCTTTGTGTTGGGGTGCTAATATGTATAGTGATTTACAGGCGTTGGCGCTCGATACTCTCAATATGAATTGCCTCGAGGATAATCTTAAGGAACTCTGGGCTTAGGCCGAGTTCATCGGCGCGAGAGAGGGCGCTATCGACAATCTGGTTCCAGCGGTTTGGTTGCAGAATCATAACATTATTCTCGCGCTTGATGCGTCCGATATTCTCTGCTGCCTCCATACGCTTTGAGAGCAGTTTAAGAATCTCGTTATCGAGGCGATCAATAACACCGCGCAGCTCATCAAGCGAGGTTTGGAATGCTACAGAGTCGGAGTTTTCTGCTCTCCAGACAACTGAGTCAAGCAGCTCAACAAGTCTCTGCGGGGTAACCTGCTGCTTTGCGTCCGACCACGCAGAGTCGGGCGTAATATGGCTCTCAAGCATAAGTCCGTTAAAGTTAAGGTCAGCAGCCTGCTGAGAGACCTCCTGCAGCCCCGTACGGTTTCCGCAGATATGAGACGGGTCGCAGAAGATTGGCAGATCTGGCAGTCGCTTCATAATATCCAGAGGCAGGTGCCACATAGGTGTATTACGATAGTTAGACGAGCCATAGCCCGAGAATCCGCGGTGGATAAGGCCGAGTTGTTTAATACCGCACTTTGCGAGTCGCTCAACGGCTCCATTCCACAGCTCAACATCGGCATTCATCGGGTTTTTGACAAGCACCGGTATATCTACGCCCGCAAGAGCCTCAGCAACCTCCTGCACGCTAAATGGGTTTGAGGTTGTTCGTGCGCCTATCCACAGCAGATCTACGCCATACTTAAGTGCCGCCTCTGCGTGCTTTGCATTTGCCACCTCAGTAGCAACCGGAAGGCCCGTAGTCCTCTTAACCTCTACAAGCCACGGCAGAGCCTCAACACCCATACCCTCAAACATACCCGGCTTGGTGCGAGGCTTCCACACTCCCGCGCGGAAAATGTCTACCCTACCGCTTGCGGCGAGGGCTTTGGCTGTTTCAAGGGTCTGCTCAAGGGTTTCAGCCGAGCAGGGGCCAGAGATTATTATCGGTTTCTTTGTCTTTAAGTCTATCATAGCCGTATATTATTTATGTAACACTTTCTTTATCTCATTTGCCTTTGTAATTATCTGTTTCAGCGCCTCGGTATCATCCCTCTCAAGGGCTTTACGGAAGAGGTTGAGCTGGTGGATATACTCGCGCAGAACATCGAGCACATTGTACTTATTCTGCATAAAGATTGGTATCCAAGTATCTGCCGAGCTCTTTGCAAGTCGTACGGTGCTATCAAAACCTCCGCCAGCGAGGTTAAAGATAGCCTCCTCCTCGCGCTCCTTCTCAAGAACGGTGGTAGAGAGGATAAACGATGTTATGTGCGAGATATGGCTCACATAGGCTGTATGCAAATCGTGCTGCTCGGGATTCATCTCAAGCACCGTCATACCCAACTTGCGGTAGATATCCTCAACACGCTCAACAGCCTTAGTATCAGACAGCTCCCTTTGGCAGATAACCACTGCGCGAGAGGCAAAAGAGTCCACCGTAGCCGCCTCGGGGCCACTAAACTCTGTACCCCACATAGGGTGCGTAGCCACAAAGCGACCACGACGAGGGTGTTGCGAGATAATCTCGCACAGCTCCTCCTTTGTTGAGCCCATATCGATTACTATCTGGCGGTCTGTCACCCTATTAAGAATCTTTATGGCCAACTGCGGAATAGCATCTACAGGTACTGCCAGAGCCACCAAATCAGCCCCCTCAATAGCCTCATTAAGAGGTAGCACCGCCTCCACAAGTCCAAGGCGAAGAGCCGTAGCGGCATTAACTGCATTAGCCTCAACGCCGACAACACTGCTCGCTATATTTTTATCTTTCAAGGCCAGGGCAAACGAGCCACCTATAAGACCCAGGCCAACTACTGCAACTCTCATTGTTTCACAATTTTAAGAACAGAGATCAAAACCTCCTCCGAAGCGCAGAGGCTCAATCGCATATATCGCTTACCGTTACTACCAAAGACCGCTCCAGGGGTTAAAAATACCCCCTTCTCATAGAGCAGTTTGTCGCAAAACTCGTAGCAGTCCACACCCTCAGGTAGTCGTCCCCAGAGGAAGAGTCCCGCCTGATTTGGAGCACACTCTATGCCCAGAGCGTCAAAAATCGCCTTACCAATCTTCTCGCGGCGGTAGTAGACGCTATTTAGGCTCTCGTACCACTCTGCGCCCAAGCCCAAGGCCGTAGCAGCGGCAAGTTGCAGAGGCAGGAACATTCCCGAGTCCATATTACTCTTAAAGCGCAGCACCTCAGTAATCCTACGCTCCGAGGCAGCAAGCATACCAACTCGCCAGCCCGCCATATTATGGCTCTTACTGAGCGAGTTAAGTTCCATAGCTATATCCTTTGCACCAGAAATCTGCAGTAGGCTCACCGGCTCCGAGTTGCGGATAAAACCGTACGGGTTGTCATTGAGCAGCAGGATGTTATTACTACGGCAGAAGTCAACAATCTTCTCAAGGGCAACCTTTGAGGCAACAGTGCCCGTAGGCATATGGGGGTAGTTAATAATCATCATCTTTAAGCCCGAAGGGTCAATATCCTCAAGCATAGGCAGATAACCGTTACTCTGATTAAGATCATACGGCGTTGCAACTCCGCCGGCAAGGGTCACTGCCGAGGTGTAGGTCGGATAGCCTGGATTGGGCACAAGCACCTTATCGCCAGCATTAAGGTAGGTCATACAGATATGCATAATACCCTCCTTAGAGCCGATAAGGGGCATTATATCTGTTGCAGGGTTAAGCTCTACACCAAACATTCTTTTATACCACGCCGAGAATGCCTCACGAAGCTCTGCTGCCCCCTTATATGACTGATAGCCGTGGGTTGTAGCCTTTGCGCTCTCTACTGCAAGGCGATTAGTAACTGACGGATGTGGTGGCATATCGGGGCTACCGATGCCAAGCGAGATAATATCGCGGCCCTGTTTACGCAACTGCTCTATCTCACGAAGTTTACTAGAGAAGTAGTACTCCCCAACTCCGTCAAGACGAGAGGATAGTATTGGAGTGAACGGCTCAATCATAGTTCAAAGTCTGTGTTTTTGTTATAAACTCCATAAATATGCACCTCAGCCCCCTTGGCTCTCATACGGCTAACAGCAGTACTGAAGGCCGAGAGTGTACCAAACTCCATATCAGTGTGGAACATATAGTGGAAAGGCTGATCGGCAATCGGATAGGACTGTAGCTTGGTCATATTGATATCCAACCCCTCAAGAGCGGAGAGTGTGCTATAGAGCGAGCCAGAGGTGTCAGGAATCTTCAGATAGAGCGAGGCCTTATTGCCCTCAATACACTCTGCAGTAGGCTCAAACTGTGCCCTATCGCAATGCTCAAGGATAAGGAAGCGGGTGTAGTTATTACGGTTTGTGTGGATATCTGCCGCAACAATATCAAGGTCAAAGAGTTCAGCTGCAAGCGAGCCTGCTACGGCCGCCGTAGTGCGCGAACCACTCCTCTGAAGCTCGGCAGCACTGAGCGCCGTATCTACGCTCTCTACAAGTCGCCAATTGTGTGAGTCAAGATACTCTGCACACTGCAAAAGAGCCATCTGGTGCGACTCAACCTCGCGGATATCCTCCAATTTAACACCACGA
>JAFOYS010000162.1 GCA_017391435.1 Alistipes sp.
ATACTTGGGACACTATAATAAGAATAAGATATCTCCATTTGAGCGATTCCAGGTCGGTGGTGACGGTATGACTGGCTATAGCATCTATGGTGTGGATATTATCTCACTGCGTGGTTATGAAGATGGAGATCTTGACCCTATGGGCACTCGCTACTCTATTGGATACAACAAGTACACCGTTGAGCTTCGCTACCCTATTATCCTCAAGCCTTCGTCACAGATCTATGTTCTCGGATTCCTTGAGGGTGGTAACGGCTTCTCATCTTGGAAGGACTTCTCTCCATTCAAGATTAAGCGTTCTGCCGGTGTGGGTGTTCGACTCTATCTGCCAATCGTAGGTATGCTCGGTATTGACTGGGGTTGGGGATTCGATCCTGCTACAGGTCAGAAATCGCGTAGCGGTAGCCAGTTCCACTTTGTTCTGGGTCAGAATTTCTAATGGCAATATTTTTGAAACAGAGGTCGTTATATAATTAAACACAAAAACAAAAGAGATTATGAAACGATTTATCACCGCCCTTGTTCTACTGCTGGGTCTAAATTGCATTGCTACAGCTCAGAAGTATATTGTTGTAGATAGTGAGAAGATTTTCCGATCTATGACAGACTATAACACAGCTATGACGACTCTTGACAACCTTGCAAAGGATTACCAGACAAAGGTTGATGCCGCATATGCAGAGGTTGAGAGTATCTACAACTCATATATTGCCCAGAAGCCAAACCTTACAACCGCTCAGCGTACTACTAAAGAGCAGGAGATTCTTGCAAAGGAGAAGGCTGCAGCACAGTTCCAGGAGTCTGTTTTTGGAAATGATGGCGTGATGATGAAAAAGCGTATTGAGCTTATTCAGCCTATACAGAAGCGTGTATTTACTGCTATTGACAACTATGCTAAGTCTGGCGGATACGAGATGGTGCTGGACCGCGCTGCCAATGCCACTATGCTCTACTGCTCTGAAGGGGTTGACCATACACAGAAAATTATTGAATTACTTAAATAACAAAAAACACTTATGAAAAAAATCCTTAAACTAACCCTCGTCCTGGCGATGGTATTTTGTTCAGCAGACGCGTTTGCTCAGAAGCTTGCAAGCGTAAACACTCAGGAGATCTTTGCCGTAATGCCAGAGACTAAAGAGATGCAGACTCAGCTTGACGCCTTTGGTAAGGAGCTTCAGGAGCAGCTTGAGGCTATCCAGGTAGAGTTCAACAACCGCCTTGCTGAGTTTGAGAAGAACCAGGCAACAATGAACCCAACAGTAAAGCAGATGAAGCAGTCTGAGCTTAGCGGTCTTCAGGAGCGCTATGGACAGTTCCAGCAGATTGCACAGCAGGATTTTGCAAAGAAGCAGCAGGAGCTTGCAGCACCTATCCAGCAGAAGCTTGACGCAGCAATCGAGAAGGTTGCTAAGGCGGCTGGTTATGCAGCAGTTTTTGACGCTATGGCTTTCGTATATAGCGACGCAGCACAGGTTGTAAATATCAACGCTGCAGTAAAGAAGGAACTTGGTATTACTGACGCACCTGCACAGTAATCAGTAGCGACAATAGATAGTTTTTGGGGCTGGCTAAAGAGTTTTAGTCAGCCCTAACTATTTTCTTTGGTAAACTATACGAACTTATTACCAACCACACGCCCACAAAGAGTATTACGGCAAAGAGTATCGTATCTGCCTGCAATCTATCAAGCCCCATAGCTACTGATAGAGCTACAGCAAGTATAGGTTGGATATATGAGTATGTGCTTGAGATTGTTGGCTGCACATACCTTAGCGAGTAGTTGAGCAGCAGATTGGGCAGATATGTCGGCACAATAAGCACAAAGAGCGCCGCTAACCATATATGGGTATCAAAGCCCGCGAAATGGACCTCTGCCACACTTGACCACCCAAAAGGCAGCACCACAAGTGCCGAGAGGGTGTAAATTACCCTTAGCAGTGTCGTTATACGATACTTTGCCACCAGACGCTTGAAAAATACCATATAGAGCGCCGTCACAACGCCACTAGTCAGAATCATCACATTACCAAGCAGCTCCGACTCTATATGGTGCATCGTTCCGCCAGAGAGTACAACAGCCACTGCGCCCGCCATACCCAGAAAAAGCCCCAGCACCCTTCGGCGCGTAAAGCTATCTATGCCAGCGGCTACCGATACCACAAGCACAATCAACGGCACAACTGTGGCGATAATTGAGCCGTCAATAGGCGAAGTGCGCGACATACCAAACATCATCAGCGTCTTACGCGCAACGCCCATAAGAAGCGCCGAGAGAATAATTATCCCCCAATCGCTACTCTCAATCTTCTCTCCGCGCTCCCAGATTCTGGGCACCCACGACAACGCTGCCGCCACAACAAGCGACAGACAGACCATAGCCATCGGGGCTATATATCGACCTAACAGTAGATTGTAAAACGGATAATCACACGCCCAAACAATATTACACCCAATCAGCGCAATGTGCGCTCTTAATTCTCCACTCTTCATACCATAGTACTATCCAACAACTACGCCAGAGAGAGTTTAAGGAGTTTAGGGAATTTAAGGAGATTAGAGTACCGACCAATTTTGTTGTCAAAAGGTAGTAGTTGCCACGCTCGGCGAGAAAAATTGGCGCAGGGTAGTACCAAAATAGTACAGCCAAGACAATTTTTCTCGTTAGCGGCAGCAAATGCTGCCTTTTCACAGCAAAATATTTTGTCGTCAAAATGGTGGATTTACAACGCTCGGCGACAAATGCCTGTGCAGGATAGTACTAAACGCGTACAGCCAAGCAGGCATTTGGCGTTAGCGGAAGTAAACACCCATTTTCACAACAAAATATCTATTTGAAGAAATACTGCTTCTGCCTTCTCTTCTCTGTTTGTGATCGCGCTACATATACCTTCTGACCGGTATATGGATTCTCGCCGGTGTAGAACATAACTGAGGAGAGAGTCATAGGCGTAGGGGTTAGATCCTGCACCTGCTCAAGGGTAAAGTGCAGTTTTCCGAGTACTCTATGGGAGAGTGCCTTCATATCGCGCTCGTGGCAACCAGGGTGAGAGGAGATAAAGTACGGAATGAGTTGATATCTAAGACCGTTCTCTCGGCAGATGCGGTTAAAGTCACGATTTAGCGCCTCAAAGAGGGTAAACGACGGCTTTCGCATAAGGTTGAGCACGCCATCCTCAGTATGCTCTGGAGCTACTTTTAGTCTGCCTGAGGTGTGGTGTAGAACTACCTCCTTAAGGTAGTCGTTATTCTCAAAAAGGTCGTAACGGATGCCACTACCTATATATGCGTGCTTAACGCCCTTAACGGCACGAACTTTACGATAGAGATCTATCAGCGGACGGTGGTCGCGATTAAGATTTGGACAAGGCTTAGGATGTAGGCACGACGGGCGACGGCACACAGCGCAGATACTCCTATTTTTGCCACCTAAGCGGTACATATTTGCCGAAGGGCCTCCAACATCGGTTATCGTACCCCTAAAGTCGGGCATAGCAGCAACAGCCTCAACCTCGCGAAGGATAGATGCCTCACTGCGCGAGGAGATAAACTTACCCTGATGTGCCGAGATTGTACAGAACGAGCATCCGCCAAAAC
>JAFOYS010000014.1 GCA_017391435.1 Alistipes sp.
AAGGGTAGAGTCCATTAATCTTACAGTTACCATCTGCGTGGGCAACGACAATCTGGTTATCCTTTGTCCAGTAGATATCTGTCTCAGAGGCGTAGCAGCCAAGTCTCATTGCATACTTGAGCGATGCAATAGAGTTGTCTGGAGTTGAACTCTTACCAGCCTCGGCAGAGCCTCCTCGGTGGGCAATAATATTGTTGTCGGCCTGCAGTGGTCTTGATGGTGGCAGAATGAGCTCTGAAGAGGTAAACGACTGCTTCATACCGCTCTCGTCCTCCCACGCGCAGACAAGCAGATGGCTCTCTTTATCAGCACTAAGAGATAGAGTCTTTGCATCTATTGTAACCACAGGGTCAGTAGAGACAACTGTACCCAACTTCTCAATGGCAAAGGTAGAACTTGTAAGCCACTGGAGTAGGTTGAGGTTGTTGTCTATCAGTTTCAGAGCCTCAGTGTACTGGCTGTCGCTAAGCAGTAGATAGAAGATCTTTGAAGCCTTTGTTGGCTTGGCAATAGATATGCTACCCTTGCCAGAAGGCAGTAGCTCAGCCTTAATTGTTGGCAGCTCGCCAAGTGAAGATGGCTTGGTGCTGATAATGGTCTCCTTGCGGAAGTAGCCTGTAGGATTGTGCTCTCCAAAGAGTGGTGAGTAGTATCCTGCACCATACTCTGGGTGGGTACCCTCGCCATACTCGCCAAGAAGCAAGATAATCGGCTGACCTGGCTGTATAACATCGTGGTGGGCATATGTCACGCCATCCTTTGTAAAGGTACGATTTGCTTCGTTGATATCAAAATCGTAGCCCGATGTGAAGTAGTTTGAGTAGATAGCCTCGTTGCGAGTCAGCCAACTCTCCTCACTGCCTGCTCCACCGCCATAGTTGTAGTTTGCAAGGTCTGTAATGGCCCACTTGACAACACTTGACGAAGGGAAACCCTCTGGAAGACGCACAGAGGCTGTAAAGCCTGTGCAGTTCTTTGACTTGAGTGTGTACTCTGGCAGAGACTTTGTCGTAAAGCTCTGGCTAACGACCTCAGACATATCGTTCGTGAGGTTCTTTACTGCAATGTAGATGGTATAAGGCGTGCTATCCATCAGATTCTTAACGGTGAACGATGTCTGACCGGAGATGTCGCATCTGGCCTTTATGCCACTCTCAAAGAGTACCTGCGCTGTGTAGGTGCTGTTCTGTGCACTCTTCTCTACAATGTATGCATACTGCTGAGCATCGTTGTGGCTAATCTTTACAGTTACCGAGTTTGCGTCAGCCTTAAGATCAGCTACAGAGAGTGTCACAGTGCCTGGTTTTGGTGTAGGGGTAACTTCTGGGTCTGTATCGCCCCCACACGCTGCAAAGAGCAACGTGCTGAGCAGGACGATAAGTGAAAGTTTTGTCTTCATCGTTAGGTTTTATTTGCTTGTATTTCTCTTGATGTCTTTAATGCGAAGCTGGGTTGTTACAGAGCCTCGGTAGTGGTTCTCAACAATCTGGTAGCATACATCTACAGGACGGCCCGAACGAATCCACTCGTAGTGAGTTGGCTGCGAGAAGGCTATAGTCTGTATTGTCGTGTTAGGTTTCTGGGTCTGTGTAAGATCCATTCTCAGATGCTCAGCCTCAGCGCCAACAAGCTTTGCGTCACCCTTCTCATTGCTCACGCATAGTGTAGCAAAGACTGGCGCATTGTTACCCGGACCAAATGGCTGGAAGCGGTTCAGCTCGCGGTGGAACGATGGGGTGATGTCTGAGAAGAGGAGCATAGAGTCAATCTCTACCTGCGGCACAAGAATCTTAGGGTCTATATTTGCCTCAACATAGTCGTTAAAACGGCGAGCAAACTGCTCAACATTCTCTGGGCGCATAGTAAGACCTGCGGCGT
>JAFOYS010000163.1 GCA_017391435.1 Alistipes sp.
ACTGGTGCTCCTTCTGAGCCTCTGGGTTACCAGATAGGATTGGCAGCAGTGACACTCCGTCATTCTTTGGAGCCTCAACGCCCGCAATATCGCACACTGTAGGCATCACATCGGCAAAGTTTCCGAGATGGTTGCTCACAACACCCTGCTTTATTTTAGCAGGCCAAGAGGCGATAAATGGCATACGGATACCGCCCTCCTTGAGTGTTCGCTTACCCCAGCCCTTACCACAACGGTACGGAGCAGCGCTATCCATCCACACTGTTGGCGAAGAGGCGTTATTTGCAGGGCCATTGTCAGAAGAGAACATAATAATTGTATTCTCATAGAGTCCTAAAGCCTTGAGCTCCTCAATAAGCTGTCCCACCTGATAGTCAAAGTATGATATCATTGCCGAATAGGTTGCGTGAGGATAGCGGCAAGGGTAGTAGTTATGTGGCCAGCCATTTAACTGACACTTAGTGTCAAGCAGTGGCTCCTCGTCGCCATACTTGGCAACATACTTGTCAACCCACTCCTTTGGAGCCTGCAGTGGAGAGTGTGGGAACGGCGTTGTCCACATAAGGAAGAATGGTTTGTCACTCTTCTTGCTCTGGTGGATAAACTCAACTACATTCTCATACATCTTGTCTGGAGCATATGTCTTACCCTGGCTATACTTGTCATAACTTGCAGGGTTGTACGGATCGGCACCCTGATCAAGCTTTGTACCTGGGTGGGTAACTGTTGCTGGGTCGTTTATATACTCCTTCTTGCCATTTTTCCACATATATGCAGGATAGTAGTTGTGTGCAACACGCTGACAGACACAACCATAGTAGAAGTCAAAGCCCATATCCCACGGAGCAGAGCCACCTACAGGACTACCAATACCCCACTTGCCGACCATACCTGTAACATAACCCGCCTGCTGCATAACAGTACCGAGCGTCGGAGTGCCAGGCTTAAGGCCCATCTGACCCTCAATAGCTGGGTTGCTATCTACAGTGTCATAGTTCCAGATACCATCCTCAACATTACCCTCTACATTCTCACGAATCTGAGAGTTTCCCATATGCTGACCCGTAATAAGGCAGGCACGAGACGGAGATGAGACAGGTGCCGCAGTATACATATCTGTAAAGCGGATACCATTATTTGCAAGGGCGTCAATATTTGGTGTCTCGGTCTTTGTCTGGCCATAACAGCCAAAATCTCCATAACCGGCATCATCCATAAGGATAAATATTACATTAGGCTTATCACCCTGCTTTGGCTGACTTGTGCAACTTGTAGCCGCCATAGGTACCGCCGCAACTGTTGGCAGAGCAGCATATAGTGCATTTTTTGATAGTTTGTTGAGTTTCATAGCTCTTGTTTTTAGGATTAACACTACAAAAATACAAAAAAGTTTGGAAGTTTGATTGTTGAATTAAAAAAAATCTGTATCTTTGCACGCTATGTTTAACTAAAAATATTTTACAATTATGCCAAAAATGAAAACTAATGCCGCTGCAAAGAAGCGTTTTACTTTCACCGGCACAGGTAAGATCAAGCGTAAGCACGCTTATCACAGTCACATCCTGACAAAAAAGAC
>JAFOYS010000164.1 GCA_017391435.1 Alistipes sp.
ATTATCGGTGGCGCCTTTGGTAAGATTGTTACCTCTTTGGTTAATGATGTAATTATGCCTCCAATTGGACTACTTGTTGGTGGTGTTGACTTCACTAACCTTAAGCTGGTTATCAAGAAGGCTGTTATTGAGGGCGGTGCAGAGATTGCCCCTGCAGTAACTTGGAACTACGGTGCTTTTATTCAGCAGGTTGTTGACTTTACTATTCTTGCATTCTGTGTGTTTATGATGGTAAAGGTTATGAACAAGCTGATGCGTAAGGAGGAGAAGAAACCTGCTCCAGCAGCACCTCCAGCACCAAGTAAGGAGGAGCTTCTTCTTACTGAGATCCGTGATCTTCTGAAGGAGCAGAAGAAGTAATTTTGTTACATCACATTTCAGCACCTCTCAGCACTGGGAGGTGCTTTATATTGATATGTTATGCTAAAAATTGGAGATAAGATGCCTCATTTTGAGGTCGTAAATCAAGATGGTCAGATTGTAAGTTCTGATCAGTTTATAGGCCGTAAAACTATAATCTACTTTTATCCAAAGGATAATACAAGTGGTTGTACTGCAGAGGCTTGTAGTTTGAGAGATAACTATGATGCCCTTACGGCACAAGGTTATAATGTTGTTGGCGTGAGCAAAGATAGCGCCGCTTCACACCGCAAGTTTATTGACAAGTACTCCCTGCCGTTTACCCTTCTTGCTGACACAACAACGCAGATGCTTCAGGATTTTGGTGCTTGGGGTGAGAAGAGTATGTATGGCCGTAAGTATATGGGTGTTCTGCGTCGTACATTTATCTTTGACGAGCAGGGTGTGTTGACAGATATTATTGAGAAGGTTGATACAAAGAACCACGCCTCTCAAATACTATCGTTGTAGAGATTACACCTTTAGATAGACACCCTTGCGGTCAAGGAAGTAGAGCAGTAACCAGCAGGCAGCTATATATCCGATAGATATTAACACAGCACCCCATCCTTCAGGAAGGTGTGAGGCCAATCCTCCAGTGAAATAACGAGATATGTCTCCAAACTTTATGAATCTTTGGGCAAGATAAATCGTTATTGAGTTTACGCCTACAACCTTGAGCAAGTAACACCAGCCTCTGTAACCTTTTACATCTATAATGTAGTAGAACAGTGCAAGCATCGTAAGAGAGTATGCTCCGGCGGCGAGTACAAAAGCGCTACTCCACAGTGTCTTGTTTATTGGCTGAAAATAGTTCCAGATAAGTGCCGCGACAAGCAGTACAACAGCACTTATAGCCATAGTGGCGGCCTTGCGCTTGCCACTATGGGTGCTATATAGCAGATACTCTCCCGTAAATATTCCGAGCATAGCGGTCACTATGGCAGGTAGGTTGCTCAGCAGACCTTCAGGGTCCATCACCCCGCGCCAAAGTATATGGTTGGGCATAAGCATTCGGTCTATGTATCCAGCAATATTTCCCTCTTTTGTCCATACATCTACTCCAATAGCATCTGGTGCTGGTATGGTTAGCAGAAGCGAATATCCAATAAGAATGACAGCGCAAATTATCGCCCTTGTTTTTGCCTTGAAGTAGAGTGTTAGCATTGCGGCGCACATCCAAGCAATACCTATTCGCCCAAGGACACTTGGAAAGCGAAGAGTCTCAAACTGCATCTTGAAAAAACCGTTGTAGAGCACTCCAAGTAGAACAAGTATTGCTGCTCTGCGTAAAATCTTTACGACAATCTCTTTATTGCTCATCCCAGACCCTTTTTGCTTGCTTAATGAGAATGGAAAACTCACTCCGGCAATAAATAGAAATAGAGGAAAAATTGTGTCGTGGTGAGCAAAGCCATCCCACGCAACGTGCTTCATCTGCGTGGCTATCCATTCGGCTGCGGCGCACTCGGGAGTTAGGGCTGCGATGTTTACAATCAGACCCGCAAGACCCATAATAAAGAGCATATCAAAACCTCGCAAAGCATCGAGCGAGAGTAATCTTTGGTTGTTATTGCTTTTGTTCATAGAACAAAAATAGTAAAAATCGGAAATTATAACTAACTTTGCGCGGAAATTTTAC
>JAFOYS010000165.1 GCA_017391435.1 Alistipes sp.
GATATTTGGTTTTGCTTTTAATTCTGATTTGCGAAGCATAGTGGTACTATGTGCCAAAAATCAGGGTTGAAAGCAAGGCTAAATAGCGTTAATAGACAATATATTACGCCTTCTCTGATACCTATGTTGGGCAACAGTCAGCTCTCCGATATTAGGTTAGTTAGGTTAATGAGCAGTGGGAGAACTGAGTAGCCAACCGAGAGGTGTGTAGTGACGGGTCAATCGTAGATTGTATAAATATCTGTTAGAGGAAAAGAGAGCTTGCTCACTAAAATCTCTAACAGATATTTTACTTGCAAAGCAAGCCCGTCACCTCTATGTCCGAGGTGCCGCCGAAGAAGAGCCGAGACTCTCGGCTCAACCCCACATTAAAAAAGATAAGAGCTGAGTGTTGGGCAACAGTCAGCTCTCCGATATTAGGTTAGTTAGGTTAATGAGCAGTGGGAGAACCCCACATTTGTAACACAAAAGTACTATCTTTTTATTAAAACGCAAACTTTTTGGTAAAAATTTTCACAAAATTGTGCAAAATAGTTTGATTTTATAATAAAAACACGCTGTAATATAATTGAAGTGTAATATTTTTAATAAAATACCAAGTGCAAAAGTGTAAGCACGATAATGGATGCGTAGAAGATGTTTGCCCACTTTTGAGCCATACGGTCAATAGCAAATGCGGTGACAATAGCGGCTGGAACGGCCGTAATAGTTAGCATAGTGATTCCGCTGCCAGGCAGAAGGAGTGTGGCGACAGAGATAATGACCATCCACATCAGCAGCTGTATTGTCTTTCGCACTGGAACAAGCAGGCTGTAGCGTTGGTAGATGCCCACCATAATGCCGTAGAGTAGTACAAGTGTAATTATAGCCGTTAGTGCAATGGCACAATATGGTATGCTCTGAAGGTTTAGCAGTGGGTTTGTTGGTGTGGTAATGGAGTTTAGTATATTAATAGGTACATCAGCAATCTCTCCTCCCATATACCAGCCGACATAGATTACTCCGAGAATTGGAAGTAGGTAACCGGTAAAGGTTATGACAATCTGTCGGAATGAGAGTGGGATGATAAATATTGCAAGCAGCAGAATGGCCGCAAGGGTGATGCACGGAGGGTATATTACGGCAGAGGTACCCAGAAGCAGTGCGCCGGTAAAGAGCGACTCTTTGTCGTTATGAAACTGCACGGAGCGAATCAGAAACATTGTTCCGAAGGCAGTTGTAAGGCAGGCGGCAGAGGCTGTGAGGATATCTGGCGAGAGGAATATTCCGCAACTGATAAAGCCAAATAGCGACACGGGCAGGGTGCTAAAGCCACCAAAAAGGCCTACCTTAACCGCAGCACGGTTGATGATAAAGCCTGCGGTAAGGAGCAGAATGGCACTCAGAGCGCACTCCCACAATCGTGGTAGAAAGCTGCACTCGGCACTCTCGATGCTATACATATTTAGGTGTAGACGCACTATGCAGGCAACGATAGTTACAACAAGTAGCAGTGTTGCAAAGAGGCTTGTTTGGCGTGTTATGGTTATCATTGGGCAGAAGTTCTCTAAATTTGCTAATAATTTTGTGGTAAAGTTACCTAAAATTTCGTAAAAAAGGATAACTTTGCTCTATGTTACCAAATTTTTATCAGACACAGTTACTTGAGGCGGGGTGTGATGAGGCTGGCAGAGGATGTCTTGCCGGGCCCGTATTTGCTGCGGCGGTGATACTTCCGCCTTCTTTCCACCATCCGCTACTAAACGATTCTAAGCAGATGACCGAGAAGAATCGTAATCTGCTGCGAGAGATTATCTGTCGTGAGGCTATCTCGTGGGCCGTAGAGGCTGTGAGTGCCGAGCGAATAGATGAGATAAACATTCTCAACGCATCTTTTGAGGGTATGTCGCTCGCTGCGGCAAGGCTTACTCCAGAGCCACAATTTTTGGCAATTGATGGCAACCGATTCAGAACAACGCTTACTATTCCCTATCAGTGCATTGTTAAGGGCGATGGCAAGTATGCAGATATTGCTGCGGCATCTGTGCTGGCAAAGACCTTTAGGGATGAGTATATGCTTCAGATAGCCGAACAGTATCCTATGTATGGTTGGGCAAAAAATAAGGGGTATCCTACCCGTGAGCATCGACTTGCGGTGGCTGAGTATGGACTCTCGCCCCACCATAGAAAGACCTTTAACTGCGAAGTAGATCAATTAAACCTATTCTAAAATATGAAAAGTATAACTGTTACCAAGACTGTAGATGTTGTTGGTTCTTACGATGTAGTTGTATTGGGCGCTGGCCCTGCGGGTGTTTTTGCGGCTATAGCGGCAGCCAGAGAGGGTGCAAAGGTGGCTCTTGTGGAGCGTTTTGGATTCTTGGGCGGTATGGCCACAGCGGGACTTGTGATGCCACTGAGCGTGTTTACATATCAGAACAAGAGGGTTATAGGTGGCATTCCGTGGCAGTTCCTTGAGCGATTAGAGGCTATGGGTGGCGGATATATTGAAAAACCACTTGGTAATGTAGCCTTTGACCCTGAGCTATACAAGCTCTGTATGCAGCGAATGGTGCTTGAGGCGGGTGTAGAGCTATATATGAACTCATACCTTACAGGGGCACAGGTGGCTAACAATGGTGCTATAGAGTGTGTTGTAATAGAGAATAAAAATGGTAGCGAGGCGTTGGAGTCTAAGGTCTTTATTGACTGTACGGGCGATGCGGACCTTGCAGCAATGGCGGGCGTAGAGATGCAGCCGATGAATGGAGAGCCGTTGCAGCCACTCTCAACATACTTTATACTTGCAGGTGTAGATACCTCTTCGCCGATAGTTTTTGAGGCTATGCACCACAATAAGCAGGGTGAGAACTGCCACTGCCTGCCGATTAGAAACTACCTGATTGATAACGCTGAGAGACTTAATATCCCAGAGTTTGGCGGACCGTGGTTCTGCACAACGCTTCACGAGGGTTGCGTAGGTGTAAATATGACCCGTACGGCAGCCGATGCGTGTGATAATCGTGACTATACGGCAGCAGAGTGTCGTCTGCGTGAGGATGTGTATCGTATGGCTGCGATACTTAGAGAGAACTTTGCCGAGTTTAAAGATTGCTATGTAGCCTCTGTGGCTACGCAGGCGGGTATTCGTGAGACACGACGAATCAAGGGCGTACACACAATGACAGCCGAGGAGTATATGTCGGGATATAAGTATGAGGATAGCATCTCGCGCGGAGCCCATCCGATAGATATCCACGCTACGAAGGGTAGCAGTCAGGTGACCCACTTCCTCGAGCAGGCGGCCTATGTGCCATATCGTGCGTTGATTGCAGAGAACTTCCCGAATCTGCTTGTTGCTGGTAGATGTATATCGGCAGACCGTAAGGCCTTTGCCTCTATGCGTGTGCAGGCAAGTTGTATGGGTACAGGTCAGGCAGCAGGTGTTGCTGCAGCAATGGCCGCAAAGGGCAGCTGTGCGGTGCAAGATGTTGATACTGCGGCTCTTGTGGCGAGACTTAAGGATATCGGTGCAGAGTTAGAATAGTGTAGTTATGAGAAGATTTTGGATTGTTTTAGGCTGCGTGGTAGTTGTAGCATTGGCGCTACTGAGTCAAACGGCGTGGGTAAAGTATGAGAGGGTTGTCTACAATATAGTAATGCGCGACTCGGTTACTCTGCACACTACTATCTACAAACCTCGTTGGGGTAGTGACCACCCGATTTTGATTCAGCGCACGCCATACTCTTCGGCACCATATGATGAGGGTATTCCTCGGTCGTTGGTCTCGTCCTATCGTCTGCGTAGCTTTGTAAGGCGTGGTTATATACTTGTCTATCAGGATGTTCGTGGTAGGTTTATGAGTGGTGGCGAGTTTGAGAATATCCGCCCTGCAAGTGGTGCTGTAAATGAGGCTACGGATGCCTATGATACTGTAGAGTGGCTTGTAGAGAATGTTGAGGGTAATAATGGCAAGGTGGGCTTTTGGGGCTGCTCTTATCCGGGTTTCTACGCGATGTATGCGGGCGTTAATGCCCATCCAGCAGTCAAGGCTGTAGCACCTCAAGCGCCTGTGACAGATTGGTTTATGGGGGATGATATCCACCACAATGGTGTAATGATGATCTCAGATGCCTTCAATCTAATGCCGATGCTCAGCCACACAAATCATCAGCCGACGACAGAGTGGGAGCCGACGCTTAAGCACGAAATGACCCCAGATCGTTATGGCTTCTTTATCCGTGCTACGAGAGACTCTTTGAGGCAGATTATGCACCCATCCTCATTCTGGGATGCTATGAGCGCGCACCCTGACTACGATGAGTGGTGGCAGGAGCGCGATGTGAGAAGATACCTATATAATATTAAGCCAGCGGTGATGGTTGTCGGTGGTACTTTTGATGCCGAGGACTGTTACGGCGCTTGGAACACCTTTAAGGCCATCTGTAGCCAATCTCCTGAGACCGATTGCCGACTTGTTATGGGTCCGTGGGCGCACGGTGCGTGGAATGGAGGTGAGGCAGAGCGTTTGGGCGATTTTGACTTTGGTAGCAAGGCCAGCGCAAGGTACTACCACGACAACTTTGAGCTGCCATTCTTTGAGTACCACCTGCGTGGCAAGGGTAGTGTTGATTCTCTTCCTAAGGTGTCGCTCTTTCTGTCGGGTAGCAATAGTTGGTACACCACTGAGGATTGGCTGTTGTCTGATACAGAGAGTGTAAGCTACTATCTTGATGGCGAGCAGCTGACTGCTACAGAGCCAACCACAACAGCTTGTCGCAGTTATATCTCTGACCCTGACAACCCTGTGCCGTATGATTCAGTTACTGACTATCGCCGTCGAGAGTATATGAATGCTAATCAGTCCTTTACAGATGGTAGAGAGGATGTGCTGAGCTATACTACGCAGCCTCTTGAGGCTGATATAACCTTTGTGGGAGAGGTTGTCGCCTCGTTAGATGTGGCTATAAACACTACAGATGCAGATTTTGTGGTTAGGGTTATAGATGTTTTCCCAGAGGATGATGAGCAGAAACCTGGATACCAGATGCTTGTAAGGGCTGAGCCTATGAGGGCAAGATATCGTGAATCGTTTGCTCACCCACTGCCAATGGTGCCTAATCAGAAGACAACCATACGCTACACTCTGCCAGATATAGCGCATACATTCAAGGCGGGCCACCGTATAAAGGTCTCAGTGCAGAGTAGTTGGTTCCCTCTTGCAGAGTTCTCACCGCAGCAGTATGTAGATCTGTGGAGCTGCGGCTCAAAGGATTTTATCTCGGCTGAGATAGATCTCTATAATAGTTCAAAAATTACTTTCAGAAGGGCAAAATGAGACGAATAGTAGTTATGTTTGCGGTGGTAGTGCTCTCTATTACTGCAACTTATGCACAGTGTCGCGCTGTGTTTATGGGCGACTCAATTTTTGATAGCTGGGATAGTATAAAGCACGGTGGACACCCCGAATTTTTTACTGAGAACAACTTTCTCAATCGCGGAAAGAGTGGTCAGGTGACGGCGCAGATGGTTGAGCGTTTTGAGCGTGATGTTATCGCTAACAGACCGGAGTATGTTATTATCTGTGGCGGTACAAATGATATTGCACAGAACAAGGGCTATGTCTCTAACCGTCAGATAATGGGTAATATAAAGACAATGACCCGTATGGCAGAGCGAAAGGGTATTCGTGTAGTACTCTGCACAATACTCCCCGCAGCAAAATATCGTTGGAGACCGGAGATTGCGCCAGTGGCCCCTATTCGCGATATGAATCGTCGCATAGCTCGCTTTGCTAAGCCTCGTAAGCGCGGTTTTATTGACTTCTACACCCCACTTGCAGCGGCGGATGGCTCTCTGCCTCAGACTCTGTCCAGCGACGGCGTACACCCAAATAGCCACTGCTACGACATTATGGAAAAAATTGTGCTTCAGGCACTTGAGTAGCAAACCGAACGAACATAAGGGGGCGTTCGTTCCGTTCGCTAATGTTTTTTGCACAAATGTTAGCGCTCTAATACTCGATGTTTTAGATCCATTCGCTGGTGTAGGATTCTTATAACCAAGATCTCTCCATCTGTAAGGATGCGGTAGAAGATGATATGTTTGTTGGCTCTATATCCGTGTAGACCCTCCGCGATCTCTTCGTACTTTAAGCTGAAGAGTCGAGGATTCTCTGTGATTTTCTGACACGAGGCGATAAGCATATTGTAATAGTCGTCTGCTTGTTGCTCCGACCAAGTCTCTACTGTGTATTCCCAGATGTTAGTTAGGTCCTCGACCGCCTTGTTGGTTAGGTGGTATTTAGCCATTTGCTCGTTTCGCTTTTAGTGATTTTAGGTGCTCTTCAGCATTAAAATCGGTTGCAACACCACTCTCTATGCCCTCGGCGATTGCCATTTTTAACTCTTGTAGATGGCTCTCGTTCTCCTCCAAAAGGCGTAGGCCGGCGCGAATAACCTCGCTGGCATTGTTGTAGCGCCCCTGCTCAACTTTCAATCGGATGAAATTCTCAAAATAAGTACCTAATGCTACTGATGTTGTCTTCATATCGCAATAATTTTCTACAAAGTTACCAATATTTGGTAACAAAACAAATTTTCTGCCAAAATTACTCTCTGAATAAAAAATCGGCAAGAGCATATCCGCCCCTGCCGATTGTTGTTTTGTATGTTGGCTCAATACTAGTGGCAACCGCCGCAGTCACAACCATCGCCGCACTCGTGCTCGCCGCAGCTATCACCGCAACCGCAACCGCAGCTACCCTGAAGATCCTCTGGAGTAACATCGCGAACTGATACTACCTCAACATCAAAGTTAAGGGTCTTACCAGCCATAGGGTGGTTGAAGTCCATAGTTACAGTCTCCTCGTTTACAGCGCGGATAATTCCGTTCATACGGTGACCTTCAGCGTCTGACATAGGTACGATATTGCCCTCAAAGAGAATATCCTCAGCAATCTTACCGTCAATCATAAAGATTGTCTTTGGAAGCTCTACGATAGCCTCAGCGATAATCTCGCCATAACCATCTGCTGGCTCAAGGGTGAATGATACCTTATCGCCTGGCTCTTTGCCCATAAGCGCGCCCTCAAATTTTGGAAGGAGCATACCTGCGCCACAAACAAACTCCAGTGGCTTGCCCTCTGGATTTTTATCTGCAATCTGTCCGTCTACGGTAAGGGTATAGTTTACCGCAACCATCTTACTGTTCTCTACTTTCATTGTCTTGATATTTTAAAATTTTGGTTTGCAAATATAGTGCTTTTATTTTGATTTACGATATCGGCCCGAAAAATCTTCCGAATTGTAAATCTCAAGGTAGTAGTACGACGCATCCTCAGAGATAACCACGCGGGCGTTGTCGAACTGAATTTTCAAGTTGCTGCCGTTGAGGGTGTACTCAACCCTATCTTCATAATTACGGTACTGAATGGCTGTGCCGTACTTACTAAACTCTATTGGGTACTCCTGACCATTTATCACGCTCCACTTGCCCACAATAGCCTCGGCGTAGAGCGACTCATCTAACTGTCGCATAGCTATCTTGCGAGGCTGTGAAGTACGGCGATACTTGCCAGAGTACTCCTGTGAGTTGTAAATCTCAAGATAATACTCCCCGCCCTGTTTAGTAATCTCGCAACGGGCGTTGTCAAACTGAATTTTGAGTTTCTGACCCTTCAGAGCATAAGTAATACGATCCTTATAGCCTCTGTACTGTATCGCAGTGCCGTACTTGGTAAACTCCAACGGATACTCTGCACCCTCAACAGGCGTCCACTTGCCGTCAATCTCGCGGGCGTAGTCAATGCTCTCAGTAGCGGGAGCTGTTGGCTTCTGTTCGGCCTTGGTTGCGGTTGTAGGCGCTGCCTTCTGCTCTGCTTTGGTTGCAGTTGTAGGCTCTGCCTTCTGCTCAGTGCGCTTCTCGGCCCTCTTCTCTGCCTTTTTTGCACTTCGCTTCTTTGTTGGTGCAGCAACAGTCTCCTCAGTGAAGCTACCCTGCTCTGCAACAGGCGCGACAGTTTGTTGCTCCTTACCCTTCTCGCGAGGCTCAAAGAATGCTACGATAACAAAAGACCAAACAAGCGAGGTTAACAGTACGGAAAGTATTGTACGCATAGTTGTTAATCTTTATTTACAGCTACGAGGTTACGGTCGCCGTAGCCATTGTCGATTTTTGAAACATAAGGGAAGAACTTTGACACGCCGACCCACTCAAGAGGCAGAACTGCCTGCTGGCGGGTGTATGGGTGGTTCCACTGACCTGCTATCTCGGCTGCGGTATGCGGAGCGTTGACAACAACATTGTCTGCCTGGTCAGCAATAGCCTCGCACTCGCGCTTGATTGTGATAAGTGCCTCAATAAAGCGGTCCATCTCCTCCTTAGGCTCACTCTCGGTAGGCTCAACCATAAGGGTCTCGTGGACAGGGAATGAGAGCGTTGGTGCGTGGAAGCCGTAGTCCATAAGTCGGTGGGCAATATCGCCGCAGTCTACGCCATACTCGCGCTTGAAGTGTGTAAGGTCAAGAATCATCTCGTGAGCTACACGACCATTCTCGCCAGAGTAGTATGTGCGGAACTCGTTCTTAATAGCCGAGGCCATATAGTTTGCATTGACAATAGCCATCTGAGTAGCAGCACGCAGACCCTCCTCACCGAGCAACTTTATATATGCGTAGGTGATAGGCAGCAGCATTGCTGAGCCCCAAGGAGCTGAAGATACGGCAGTAATGCCCTGCTCGCCACCAGTAGACACTACAGAGTGTGACGGAAGGAATGGAGCAAGGTGCTTTGCACAGCAGATAGGGCCTACGCCTGGGCCACCACCGCCGTGAGGCATTGCAAAGGTCTTGTGTAGGTTAAGGTGGCAGACATCGGCACCGATAAAGCCTGGGTTTGTAAGGCCTACCTGTGCGTTCATATTTGCACCATCCATATATACCTCACCGCCCGCGTCGTGAACAGCGTCTACAATCTCGCGGATGCGGCTCTCAAAGACTCCGTGGGTAGATGGATAGGTTACCATCAGCGCGCAGAGCTCGGCAGAGTGCAGTAAGGCCTTTGCCTTCAGATCCTCAACATCTATATTTCCGTTAGCGTCGCAAGCAACAGTTACAATCTTCATACCCGCCATAGCTGCAGAGGCTGGGTTTGTGCCGTGTGCAGAGGATGGGATGAGGACAACATTACGGTAGCCCTGACCGCGACTCTGGTGGTATGCGCGGATAACCATAAGGCCGGCATACTCGCCCGCAGCACCCGAATTTGGCTGTAGTGAGCAGGCCTCAAAGCCGGTGATAGTGGCAAGGTCGCGCTCAAGCTCCTCAATGAGCTGCAGGTAGCCCTCCGCCTGGTCAGCCGGTGCAAATGGGTGTACATTCTGGAAACCAGCAAGGGATAGTGGCTGCATAATGGCTGCCGCATTGAGCTTCATAGTACAGCTACCGAGCGAAATCATTGAGTTGGCAAGAGAGATATCTCTGAGCTCAAGGCGCTTGATGTAGCGCATAAGGTCACTTTCAGAGCGGTAGCGGTTGAATACAGGCTCTGCAAGCAGTGGTGTTGTACGGCGTAGCTCTGCTGGGATTTCAGCAGCAGCGGCAATCATCAACTCGCCCATATCACAGCCAGCTGCGGTAGCAAAGATGCTGATAACTGAGACTATCTCCTCGATTGTTGTAACCTCGTCAAAGGCTATGCGTACGCGGTCTTCAGCAGGGTAGTAGAAGTTAATGCCACTCTCAAGGGCCACAGACTCAACTACAGCAGCGTCAGCAACAACCTCAATAGTGTCAAAGAAGGTGTCACAGACAATTTCAAAGC
>JAFOYS010000166.1 GCA_017391435.1 Alistipes sp.
AGCGTCGTGCTTACGAGTTTAAGAACACCCCTTGCATCGGCCGTACACACGGTATTCACGCAGATATCACCTGCTTTGGCCTTAAGTGGGCGCTATGGTACGAGGAGATGAGCCGCAACCTTGAGCGTTTCCGCACTGCTGCTCGCGGTGTTGAGGTTGGTAAGATGAGCGGTGCTGTGGGTAACTTTGCAAACATCCCACCTGTAATTCAGGACTATGTCTGCGAGAAGCTCGGCATTGCAAGTGCAGATATCTCTACACAGGTTATCCAGCGCGACCGCCACGCATACTATATCGCAACTCTCGCCGTTATTGCATCAACCCTTGAGCAGATGGCTATGGAGGTGCGCAACCTTCAGCGTACAGAGGTACACGAGGTTGAGGAGTCATTTGGTAAGGGTCAGAAGGGCTCAAGTGCTATGCCACACAAGCGTAATCCAATTAGTAGCGAGAATATCTGCGGCTGCGCTCGCGTGATGCGCGGATATATGGCTACCGCTTGCGAGAATGTGGCTCTGTGGCACGAGCGCGATATCTCACACTCTGCTACCGAGCGCATTATCCTGCCAGATGCAACAGAGCTTCTTGACTATATGCTCTGCCGCTTCAAGGGTATTCTGGATAACCTCGTAGTCTTTGAGGATGTGATGATGGAGAATATCTACCGCACTCGCAAGGTTATCTTCGCACAGCGCGTTATGAACGCCCTGATTGATAAGGGTCTTTCTCGCGAGGAGGCTTACGACACCGTTCAGCCAGTTGCTATGCGTGCTATGGCAGAGCGTGCAGACTATCAGGAGCTGCTCGCCGAGAACGAGAAGGTATCGTCACTCCTTACCCGTGAGGAGCTGGATAGCTGCTTCACTCTTGAGTACTATTTGAAGAATGTAGATTATATCTTCGGACGCGTCTTTTAATTTTGTCGTGATAACGCGGCTACCTACTTCCGCTAACAAAAATCCCAGCAATGGCTGTACGCTTTAGTACTACCCATCGCTGGGATTTTTGCCGAGCGTCGTATCTACCGCGTTCTGACGACAAAATAGTGCAAGGAATTATCGATGGTGCAAACATTTTGACGCTAAAATAGTTACTTTAATGACACATTTTGACGACAAAATGCGGTGTTATTTACAATTTTACTATTTTTGTACAATGAGTAAATAGATAAAATCAATATGAAACGACTACTGCCTCTTGTTCTTGTTATTTGTGCCGCTATAGGTTGCACGCCTAAGCATAATCTTGAGATTAGATTAAAAGGTTTTCACAACGACACTCTGATTTTGGGTGTAATGCCATTGTCGGATTATATTGCCAATAACTATGATAATATGCAGACACAAACCCTTGTGGCTCAAGATGGAGTTATAAAGACAAATATTCCGACAGATGATTCTGCCAAATATTTTCAGCTTATAGCAACTCAATTATCTGTGCGCGAGGGTAGAGTATCTCTTCCGTCACCTGCTGGTATAATCAGAAATTTTATTACTTCCAACGACAAAATCAGAATGGAGGTAACACCATTTGACAAGCATATTGAGGTTGCAGTAAAGCGTGGCTCGCGAGCCAATAGAGATATTGCAGATGTGAGAAATCAATATCGCAAACTTGCAGCAGACTATTTTGCATTGCTTATCGGAGATAAGGGGCAGCAGTTAAGCCGGGTGGAGCGCGGAGTGGCTATACAGAATAGTCTAAATGCTATGGATAACGCGTTAATAGAGAGTATCAAAAGCAATCCGGATAGAGTCTCTTCGCTATTCCTTTTATTCAACCTAACACTATTGCCAGACGATATTGTTAAATATATAGAACATCTAAAACCTACACTTTTATCTCACGAATGGGAGGATGTCAACGCTCTCTATGAAAGGACAAAGGAGATGTGTGCGGTGCGATGTAAAGCAAAAAGAATGATAGATGAAAATGGAGCGGTTTTTGACTTCACAAGCAAAGATATTAACGGCAATGAGTTTACTC
>JAFOYS010000167.1 GCA_017391435.1 Alistipes sp.
GACAGCAGTCCGTATAGCGAGCAGGATAGAGAATGTCGTACACCGCTGCCTGACCACCCTTGCCAAGTGGCTTGTCGCTGACAATAAAGTGTCTGTACTCGCCCTTACTGTCCCTGTAGTAAAACCGCTCCATCTCTACTAACTCCTAACTACTATCTCCTATCTCCTCACTACTTAAATACCGCCAAGAGCATAGTTCTGTCGTCGTGCTCAGCTCTACCGGCCTTGGTCTCAATGTTGATAATCTCAATCAAGCGGTCAACACGAGCCTCTGGTGTAAGGTCGGCATTCATCTCGTCCAACAGCGGGCCAAAGAAGCCTGCAAATGGGGTGTTAGGGTCAAAGTAGTGTCCGTTGTCATCGCGGGCATAACAGCTCCAAGTGATATTCTCGCAACCGTCGCTCATAAGCACCACAGCCTCAGGAATCTCGTGCACAACCCTTACATCTGGCAGATATACATCGCCCATAGTAAATGCAGGTACCTTAACCTGATTCCAGTCGTTAGGGATAAAGACCGTAGCGCAGGCCTCGTCGCCCTTGTGTGGGGTCATCAGAGCCTTCCACTCGCCACCCTTTGTCTTGTAACCCATACGGCCGTCACCAATGTGTGCGGTGAGCATTCCGCGTGGAGTAAGGAGCATAAGGATAATTGTTGCGTTGAAGTCTCGCGCTCCGAGAGGTTTGTTTATGTCGGCAATAATGTCTCGCTTCTGGCTCTCTAACTTACCGCGCACAACAAGATCCTCTGTGGCCTCAATAGTGGCTGTTATCTCTGCAAGGGCAGCCTCCTTGTTTGCCTTGTACTGCTCTGCCTGCTTCTCTGCCTGGCGGAAGATTATGTTCTTCATTGCAAGGAAGATGCTGTGGCACTCTACATACCACTCAAGCTCTGTAGGCATATAGTTGTTCTCTATCCAACCCTTTGCAGCGAGTAGCTGGAGGACAAACTTCTCTGCCATCTCGCAGTTGGCCTTTGAGCCTCGCGCACTCTCGCGTGCAGAGCCGGCACCGTCAGAGGTTATAAATAGCCTCCAGCCTGGAGCAATCTCCTTGTAGGCGTGATAGTCCTCGCACGGAGTGCCATTTGATATATGGCTGCGACCCTGAATAGAGAAGCCGACAACATATCCACTCTCATCTGCAACACTTGTAACTACTCTGCGGTCTGGATTGTCAAGATCTACAACCTTTGCTGCATCCTTCGGAACATCTACCGGGTCAGTGTCTGTAACATCCTTCGGCTCGTCAGTCTCAGGGTTGGCCTCAGGCTCGGTTTCAGTAGCCTCAGCCTCAGCCTTACTCTCATCAGTCTCTGTAGTGTCAGACTTTGGCTCATCTGCTGGCTCTGTAGTGTCAACTTTTGGCTCATCTGCTATCTCTGGTGTATCTACCTTCGGCTCGTCAACCTCAGGAGTCGCTACCTTTGGCTCAACATCACTCTCCTCAGAGTCTGTGTCTACAGTAAAGATATCGTCAAGCGATGACTTTTTTGGTGCAGGTGCTGGAGTTGGCTCTGGAACAGCTTCTGGAGCTGGCTCTGGAGCGGGTGCGGGAGCAGGTTCTGGAACGGGTGTAGGCTCAGCAGCAGCTGCTGGCTCAACGGTTGCGGTTGGCTCAGTTACTGGAGTCTGCTTTGTTGTATCTACATCGGTAGCCGGGTCAGTATTGCTTTGGGTTGTAGGGGTAACTGTTGGCTCTGACTCAGCTCTGTATTTGCCAACGAGTCTATCCCAAATTGAGTTAGTACCCATAGTTGTAAAGTATTAATAAAGAGGTGCACCGCAAGGCGGATACACCTCTGTGTGATACTGTTTTGTGGAAATTAAATCTCAAAAGAGTCCATCCAAGAGTCTGTACCCTCCTTGATGCTCACCTTGTCGCCCTCCTTGCTGGTAGATACCATAGAGAGTGAGTTGCTGAGCCACTTGAAGAACTCAGTAAACTTGGTGCCAGAGAGAGGCAGAGCCTTGCCGCACATTCTTGTAAGGAGCTCCATATTTGCCTCACCAACGCCGATACCCATCATAAAGTACTTCTTTGCAGCTGCATCCTTTGCCACGCGCTCGGAGATAGCGTCAATATCTGAAGCAGAAGCGCGGTTGCCATAAGGCTCACCGTCGGTCATAACAACGATCCAAGGACGATAGTACTTTTGACCAGTCTCCTTGTACCAAGCCTTACGCTCCTCAACCATACGGATAGCCTCCTCCATAGCCATAACGGTCTCAGTTACTGAGCCACGCTCTGTAAGGGTTGGAGCCTGCTCCTCCTCCTCAAGCAGAGCAGGGTTGCGCAGAATCTGCACCTCCTCGTCATACTGGATAACAGCAATCTCAAGCTGGTCTATAAGCTTCTCAGAGACAGAGTCGCCCTCCTGAATCTCTGAATAAAAATCCTTTATACCCTGATTAAGAGCCTCAAGCTTCTCACCGCGCATTGAGCCTGATACATCAAGCACGAATACGCAAAGACATTTCATCTCCTGGTTTACTGCCGATTCACCGGCAAATCTGTGTTCTGTACTCATAATATTTGTGTTTTAGTTGTTTTGGTTACAAACTTAATAAATATTTTCTAAAGTTCCAAATTGTCAATAGTCATATTGAGTTTTGTTGCGGTAAATTTACAGATTAAGAGTGAAGATGAGAAAAAATATTGCAATAATTGAGAATAATTACTACATTTGTGTAAAATTGAGGAGGATTTATGCTTGATAAAATTCAATCTCTTATAAAAGGAGTAGCGCCAGAGCGCTGTGTGATATGTGGCAAGCCGCTTGTGGGTACATATAGGGTCGATAAGTGGGGACAGAGGGCCTGTGTAGAGCACAATGTTGTACCCTGCTCAAGCTGTGGCAGAATGTCTCGCCCAGAGGATACCCATCTGCCAGACGGACGCACTGTCTGCTCGTTTTGTATCGGCAAGACTGTCCGCAAGGCGGAGCATATAGAGTGGGTCTACAGTCGTGTGGTGGAGATTTTTGAGCGTAACTTTCTCACTCTGCCTGGTAAGATTCCAGTGGAGATTGTAGACGCGCAGAGGATGCTCTCGCTATATAACAACCCCGCGCTCAATGGGGCTATTCCGTCGGGTCTTACGGTCTCTGGTGGCTCGGGATTTTTCGGCTCTAAGATGAGCCATAAGGTCTATATGATTGACAATCTGCACAAGGTGATTTTCGGAGGTGTGCTTGCTCACGAGTTGCTCCACGTCTGGCAGAATGACCACCATATAAAGTTGCCAAATGCACTCTGTGAGGGCTTTTGCAACCTTGGAACATACCTCTTCTACACCTATTTGGACAACGAGTTGTCGCAAAAGCACGCCGAGTTGATGCTTGCAAATCCAGACCCTATATATGGCGAGGGTTTCCGTCAGGTAAAGGCGGTTTTTGAGGACGAGGGGTGTAGAAACCTTGAGAAGACAGTAGAGATTTTAGTAAAACAAAATAGGATACTATAATGAAAGTGAATATTATCAACCGTTCGGGCGCAGCACTGCCCGAGTATGCGACACCCCTCTCTGCGGGTATGGATCTTCGTGCCGCTATTGAGCAGAGTATAACCCTTGCTCCACTTGAGCGCGCAATGGTGCCAACAGGCCTCTATGTAGAGTTGCCTGCCGGCTATGAGATGCAGGTGCGTCCGCGTAGTGGTCTTGCTGCAAAGCACGGCATAACAGTGCTTAATAGCCCTGGAACTATTGATGCTGACTATCGTGGCGAGATAAAGGTTATCCTTGTCAATCTCTCAAACACCCCATTTGAGATTGTCCCTGGCGAGCGTATTGCACAGGCTGTTGTGGCAAAGCACGAGCGTGTAGAGTGGCAGCAAGTTGAGGAGCTGTCATCTTCTGAGCGTGGCGCTGGAGGTTTTGGCAGTACAGGTAGAGGATAGCTCTATGAGGTACGATTTTGACCAATATATCGACCGCCGAGGCTCTGGTGCTCTGAAGTTTGACGCCCTTGAGCAGTGGTATGGGGATAGTTCGCTGCTGCCTATGTGGGTGGCAGATATGGACTTTGCAACGCCAGACTTTATTGTCGATGCACTAAAGCGTCGCCTTGAACACCCTATTTTTGGATATACCGTAGAGCCAGAACGCTATCGTGCAGCTATCTGTAACTGGGTGCTGCAACGCCATCAGTGGAGTATTGAACCTCAGTGGATTAGCTACATTCCGGGTATTGTCAAGGGTATTGCTATGGCCGTTAATGCGCTGCTTAAGCCTGGAGATAAAATTATCATCCAGCCGCCAGTATACCACCCTTTCAGAAATGTAGCCCAGCACTGCGGTTGTACTGTTGTTGAGAATCCGCTTGTTGAGCTTGCAGATGGAGGTTATGAGATGGATCTTGACCACCTTGACTCTGTGGCTCAGGGGTGCAAGATGCTTATTCTTGCCAATCCGCATAACCCTGTGGGAATACTCTGGAGCCGCGAGACTCTTGCTCGCGTGGCGGAGATATGTAGCAAGCACGGCGTTGTTGTTATCTCGGACGAGATTCACTCAGATATGGCTCTCTGGGGCGCAAAGCATATCCCGTTTGCATCTGTTAGTGATGCTGCTGCAGATTGTAGCATAACCTTTGGTGCGCCGTCAAAGACCTTTAATATTGCGGGTATTGTCGCCTCATATGCTATTGTTCCAAATGACGCTCTGCGCGAGAAGTTCTTCGGCTGGATGGAGGGTAACGAGCTTAACCATCCCGATATCTTTGCTCCTATAGCCACTATTGCCGCTTTTGAGTGTGGAGAGCCGTGGCGCAAGCAGATGGTAGAGTATATTGAGGGAAATGTTGTGCTTGTAGAGAGCTTCTTAGAGGAGCATATCCCGCAGATAAAGGCTATTCGCCCAGAGGCTTCATACCTTGTCTGGTTAGATTGCCGAGGGCTTGGACTACCACATAACGAGGTTGTTAGCCTCTTTACTAACAAGGCTAAACTTGCGCTTAATGAGGGCGCAATGTTTGGGTGTCAGGGTAGTGGTTTTATGCGACTCAATGTGGGTACTACCCGCACAAATCTGCTCTCGGCGCTTGAGAGATTAAAGGGCGCAGTAGAATCAAGAGTTGAAGATAAGTAGCAGAACGGGAATCGCTATACCGATAATCAGCTCTATGCCACCACGACCAATCAGGCCTTTGTTACCCTTTAGCATAACAAGGCCTGTTATTGTTATCACTATCAGTGCAATAGCAAAGATATCTGAGAACCAAGTCCACCACTTGCCAGGGTTGTAGTGCAGAGTGGTCATAGGGCTTATAATCGGACGGCGGCGTAGTGACTCGTAGACAACATTACCTGTCTGTAGGTCGGCCTCAAGAGTCGAACTGCCCTTAAGGAATACCTTCAGCTGGTTATCTTTTGGAAAGTAGTGCTTTGTGTAGCGCTCGCTTACTCCAACTTTCTCCATCAGCGCAAGTACAGCACCCTTGTCCATCTCTGCGGCTGTCGGTAGCTCTGTAATAACTACCTCTGTGCGAGAGACGGTGTAGTGCGGGTTGATTGTGTCGCGATGGTTCATATATATTCCCGATAGGGCGTAGATAATCACCATACCAGAGAAGATATAGGAAATGTCGCGGTGCAAAATGCGACACCAACGACGCAAATCACTACTCGAGAACTTCATAACTGTGTGCTAAAATATAGTAGAAAGATAGATACTCCTTGCCCTCAGCGACCTTGCGAGCGGCAATCTTTGTGCGGAAGTCAGCAATGCGCTCGGCAGTTGTTGAGCCGGTCTCTCCACGAGCCCTCTTCTCTGTATCGCAACCAGACTCGCCCTCGCCGTGCTCCTCGGCCGTCTTTGCCGCTACTGCAGCCTCCCAATTCTGGAGATATGCCTCGTCTATACGCTCCTCGCATAGTGTGCCGATAACCTTTACAACGCTGTTCTGACACCTCTGATTAAAAGCACCAAGCTCTCCAGACTCTATGCGTAGGGTGTATTTGCCTGTCTGGCCGACAAGAAACATCTTGCGACCACCGTGCTGGCAGATGTGTGTGCAGATGCCATCAATCTCAATTACCTTATCTATATACTCAATGGCAGCACTCTGCAATTCATCTACCTCTACAGTTGCTACAGGCTCTACATTTGTACTCTTTGATCTGTTGCCACCACACGAAATAGCAAAGATGGCAACCAAAATAGTTAAAAGATATTTGATTCTCATAGTAGTATAGTTTTAGTCCTACAAATTTAGATAATAATATTGGAAAAAGCAAACTCCTGACACCTACACCGCCAAATAGTAACCCAACAAAAAAGGTCTCGCCAAATGACGAAACCTTTTGTGGACCCAGAGGGGCATGATCCCACGACCTTCGGATTATGAGTCCGCTGCTCTAACCGACTGAGCTATGGGTCCTGAATTAACCTTTTAATTATCTACGCGGGTGCAAAGATATAAAAAAATATGTAAACGGTGCAAATCTTTTTTGAAAAAATGGTATTTTTGCGACAAGAAACAGCATAATAGTATGATGGATAATAAGATAGCTTTAGCCTCAGTTGCTGTGAGCGCTTTGGCAGTAGTGTCAACAAATACGGCTTCGGCTCAGACAAAGAGTGATAAGAGAGCAGCTAAGAGTCGACCAAATGTCATCTTTATACTTCTTGATGATGCTGGCTATGGAGACTTTGGCTGCTACGGTCAGACAAAGATCGAGACGCCAAATATTGACGCCCTTGCTGAGCGCGGTATCCGCTTTACAGATATGTATGCTGGTGCGCCCGTCTCGGCACCTTCGCGTTGTACGCTTATGACGGGTCTGCACTCTGGCCACGCGCAGATTCGTTCTAATGATGAGATGTTAGAGCGCGGTGATGTGTGGAGTATTAGCGCTATGCAGTCAAATCCAACTCTTGAGGGCCAAGCTCCTATGGCTCCCTATACTACGACTGTCGCTACTGTAATGAGGCAGGCTGGTTACCGTACGGCGATGATAGGCAAGTGGGGTCTTGGTGGTCCGACATCTAAAAGTAAACCTACAAATATGGGTTTTGACTACTTCTATGGCTACCTCTGTCAGCGTATGGCTCAGTGTTACTATCCGCCTTACCTATATAATAATGAGGCGCGTGAGTATACAGTAAATCCAAAGATGGAGTTAGGTGATAAACTCGATGCCGGAGCAGATCCGTACGATTTAAAGAGTTACAATAAGTTTAAAGGAGAGGTATATAGCCCAGATGCTATCTACAGTAAGATTGAGCAGTTTGTAGAGAGTAATAGACAGAACGAGTTCTTCCTTATGTGGACCACAACTATCCCGCATAGCGCCCTAACTGCTCCAGAGGAGTGGGTGGCAAAGTATGTTGCAAAGTTTGGTGACGAGGAGCCTGTCTATCGTGGCAAGGGGTACTTTCCTGTCCGATATCCAAAGGC
>JAFOYS010000168.1 GCA_017391435.1 Alistipes sp.
GATGAAGTCTCGTGAGGGAACAGTCGTAGATGCTGACGATCTGGTAGAGAAGATGGTTGCTACAGCTCGTGAGATGTCTGCTGAACTTGGCAAACTTGATGGCTGCACAGATGAGGAGGCTGATAAAATCTGCAGTATGATTGGTCTTGGTGCGCTTAAGTACTTTATCCTTAAAGTAGATCCAAAGAAGACTATGCTCTTTGACCCACGCGAGAGTATTGACTTCAATGGTAATACAGGTCCATTTATTCAGTACACACACGCGCGTATCTGCTCAGTGCTTCGTAAGGCTGAGGAGCAGGGTATAGTCTACTCTGAGCCAATTGCAGAGCCAAACTTGCTGCCAGAGGAGATAGAGATTATTAAGACTCTGTGTGACTATCCACAGACTGTTATCGCTGCAGCTGAGGCATTTGCTCCATCTATGATTGCAGCATATACATATGAGCTTTGTAAGCTCTTTAATGGATACTATCACGACCACTCTATCCTTCGTGAGCAGTGTGAGACTACAAAGCGTATGCGACTTCAGCTTGCTGCACAGGTGGCGCGAATTATCCGCACAGCAATGTTGTTACTTGGCATTGAGGTGCCACAAAGAATGTAATTATGGCAGGATCTAATTTTGTAGACTATGTAAAGATATTTGCTCGCTCTGGTCACGGAGGAGCAGGCTCGGCACACTTCCGTCGTGAGAAGTTTGTTGCCTTCGGAGGTCCCGATGGAGGCGACGGCGGTAAGGGTGGTAGCATTATACTTAGAGGTGAGCGTCAGTACTGGACACTTATCCACCTCAAGTACCAGCGTCACCAGTTTGCTGAGGATGGACAGTGTGGCTCTGGCGCACGCTCAAGCGGCAAGGATGCAAAGGATATTGTCATCCCAGTGCCGCTTGGTACTGTTGCTCGCCGTGTTGTTGAGACAGAGGATGGTGAGACTGAGTTGCAGTATGTAGGTGAGGTTACAGAGGACGGAGAGGAGCTCGTTCTTCTTAAAGGTGGCCGCGGTGGACTTGGTAACTGGCACTTCAAGACCCCAACAAATCAGGCACCACGCTATGCTCAGCCTGGTGAGGAGGGCGATGAGGGTGCATTTATCCTTGAGTTGAAGGTACTTGCAGATGTGGGTCTTGTTGGCTTCCCAAATGCTGGTAAGAGTACTCTGCTGTCTGTTGTTTCGGCTGCTAAACCAAAGATTGCGGACTATGCCTTCACAACCCTTGAGCCAAACCTCGGTATTGTAGAGGTGAGAGATGGTCACTCGTTTGTTATGGCAGATATCCCTGGAATTATTGAGGGCGCACACGAGGGTAAGGGTATCGGAACACGATTCCTCAGACATATTGAGCGTAACTCCGTGTTGCTGTTTATGGTAGCTGCAGATAGTGATAATATTGCAGAGGCGTATGAGGTGCTTCTGGGTGAGCTTACGCAGTACAATCCTGAGTTGCTTGATAAACAACGCATTCTTGCTGTTACAAAGTGTGATATGCTTGACGACGAGCTTATAGAGCAGATGAAGGCCGAACTTCCAGAGGGTATAGAGAGTATATTTATCTCCTCTGTCTCGGGTCTTGGAATACAACAACTCAAGGATAAACTATGGCAGATACTTCAGTAATGTAAGGTCGGGAAACCGACCTTTTTGCTATTGATATGAAAAAACTTTTTACAATACTTCTTATCCTAATTCTCTGTGTAACAACTACCGCCACTGCACAGATTAAAAACAGCATTGTCTTAGACCGTAGCACCTTTCGCGCTGTACAAAAAGATGTTCTTACAGGTGTGAATGTTGACCCTATTGGAGTTGACCATTCACGCCAAGCTTGTTCGCGCATCAAAATCAAGTTTGACCGTATGAATAGAGCGCAAGTAGATGCTCTGACAGTCAAGGTTGTTTCAAATACAGACCTTACTAAGCAAAAAGTTGCGGACTATTTTGACAATGTGCTTATCCTTGAGATGACCGCTAAGCCAAATACGAGATTCTATGTCGTAAGTCCCGATTTTGGCGAGAGTAACGAGGTGGCGCTAAACCTTGAGGGCAACTGTGAGTATGAGATGCACGCAAGTCTAAATCAGACCTACTCTATTGTAGTGAACAGTAATGTTGCAGGTGCGGATGTATATCTTGACGGAGTATTTAAGGGTCAGACAAATGACAATCTCAGCTGTACAATATCAGATGTTATTATCGGAGAGCATACGCTAAAGGTTGTCTATGGAGCAGCTTCTGGCGAGCAGAAAATTGATGTAAATAAGAACTCTATACTCTTCCGTCAGACTGTAGATGTTGTAACAGTAGCTCCTCAGCACGTGGTCTTTGAGATTACGCCTGTGGATATTGATGCAATGGTAGAGATTGACGGCGCATTTTTGCCAGTCACAAAGGGCAGTGAGGGTATTGTGGATAAACTCCTTAAGCAGGGAAACTATCAATTTACAGTAACTGCTCCAAACTACAACCCTTATTCTGGTCAGGTTGTTGTTAGAGACAAAAAGGTCGAAATTCCGGTTGTCCTAACACCAGCCTTTGGTATGCTGAATATCAACCAC
>JAFOYS010000169.1 GCA_017391435.1 Alistipes sp.
AGGAGCTTGCTCCATACTGCAAGGCAAACTCTCTTGCAATGAACGCAGATGACCTTCGTGAGGTTGTAACCTACTTTAAGGGTGAGGGTCGTAACCCTTCACAGACAGAGCTTCGTATCCTTGATACATACTGGTCAGACCACTGCCGTCACACAACCTTCACCACAGAAATTACAGAGGTTAAGGTTGATGACTCATTTATGAAGAGTGAGTTTGAGAGCGCACTTGCAGAGTTTGGTATGATGCGAACTGAGCTTGGTCGTGAGCACAAGAGCCTCTGCCTTATGGAGATTGCTACTATCGGTGCACGCTATCTTCGCCATAAGGGTCTTCTGGACGATATGGAGCAGAGCGAGGAGAACAACGCTTGTAGCATCTTTGTTGATGTAGATGTTGACGGACAGAGTGAGAAGTGGTTGCTCCAGTTTAAGAACGAGACCCACAACCACCCAACAGAGATTGAGCCATTTGGTGGTGCATCAACCTGTCTTGGTGGCGCAATTCGTGACCCACTGTCAGGTCGTGCCTATGTATATCAGGCTATGCGAGTAACAGGTGCTGGTGATATTTACAAGAGCGTATCAGAGACTATGTCTGGTAAGCTTCCGCAGCGTATTATCTCTCGCAAGGCTGCTGCTGGTTACTCAAGCTATGGTAACCAGATTGGTCTGGCTACAACTCACGTACGCGAGATCTACCACGACAACTATGTTGCAAAGCGTCTTGAGGTGGGTGCTGTTGTAGGAGCTGTTAAGGCTGAGAATGTTCGTCGTGAGTCTCCTGCTCCTGGCGATGTTGTACTGCTTATGGGTGGTAGAACAGGTCGTGACGGTATCGGTGGAGCTACAGGTTCTTCAAAGCAGCACACTGCAGCCTCTCTTGAGGAGTGTGGCTCTGAGGTTCAGAAGGGAAATGCCCCTGAGGAGCGTAAGATTCAGCGTCTGTTCCGTCGTGCAGATGTTACTCGTCTTATTAAGAAGTCAAATGACTTTGGTGCTGGTGGTGTGAGTGTAGCTATCGGTGAGCTTACTGATGGCCTTGATATCTACCTTGACCGAGTACCGGTTAAGTATAGCGGACTGAACTCTACTGAGCTGGCTATTAGTGAGTCTCAGGAGCGTATGGCTGTTGTTGTTGAGCGTAAGGATATGGAGACAATGATGGCTCTTTGTGCTGAGGAGAATGTTGAGGTTAACTATGTAGCCGATGTTACAGATACTCAGCGTATGAGAATGTTCTTCCGCGATAATCTTATCGTAGACCTTAAGCGTGAGTTTATTGATAGCGCAGGTGCAAAGCACTATACACAGATAACTATCCCTGCTGTTGAGGCTCGTAACCCATTCTCACGCACTGTTGAGGGTGAGACTGTTGCCGAGCAGTTCAAGGCAAATCTTAAGGATTGGAATGTTGTTAGCCAGAAGGGTCTTATTGAGATGTTTGACTCTACTATCGGCGCCTCTACTGTCCTTATGCCATTTGGTGGTAAAACACAGACTACCGAGAGCCAGGTATCTGTTCAGACACTGCCTGTTCGCCACGGTAAGACAAATACTGCAAGTATTATGGCATTCGGCTATAACCCATATATCTCTGCTTGGAGCCCATATCACGGTGCACAGTATGCCGTTGTTGAGGCTGTGGCAAAGGTTGTGGCTGCCGGTGCACGATTTGATAAGATGCGCTTCTCATACCAGGAGTACTTTGAGCGTATGACAGACCGCAGCTCTTGGGGTAAGCCTATGGCTGCACTGCTCGGTGCGCTGAAGATGCAAAATGCTCTGGGATTACCATCTATCGGTGGTAAGGACTCTATGAGTGGAACATTTAATGATATTAATGTGCCACCAACCCTTATTGCGTTTGGTATTACAACAGTAGATGCTCGTACTGTTATCAGCCCTGAGTTTAAGGCTGCTGGTCACAAGCTCTACCTCATTAAGCACACTCCAAAGGCTGACTATACACCAGACTGTGATGCTTTGCGTCACAACTTTACACTTACTACAGACCTTATTGAGCAGGGTAGCGTAGTTGCTGCTTATGCCGTTGGCTTTGGTGGTGTTGCTGAGGCTGTGGCTAAGATGAGCTTCGGTAATGAGATTGGTGCTCAGATTGATCTTGACGGCAGCAACCTGTTTGACTATAACTACGGCTCTATCCTTGTTGAGAGCACAGCAGAGATTACAGATCCTGCAGCCGTGCTTGTTGGTGTAACTGTTGAGGCTAAGAGTGTAACTGTAAATGGTCAGACAATGGATATTGCAGAGCTTCTTGAGGCAAATACAGCTCGCTTTGAGACAGTCTACCCATCTAAGGGTCGCAATGGTGAGCCTTGCCGAGAGTCTAACTGCACAAATGTAGCTCCAAAGTATCAGGGTGAGAAGGTAGACACTGTAAAGGTATACCTGCCTGTATTCCCAGGTACTAACTGCGACTATGATACTGCTCGTGCTTTTGAGCGTGCGGGTGCAACTACAGAGATTGGTGTCTTCTGTAACCTTACTTCAGAGGCAATCTTTGACTCTATCCGTCGTATGTGTGCCGCTATTGACAATAGCCACATCCTTGTACTTAGTGGTGGTTTCTCGCTTGGTGATGAGCCAGATGGTAGTGGTAAGTTTATTGCCGGTGTGCTTAACAATGCCGATGTGACAAAGTCTGTTCACGCTCTGCTTGATCGTGGTGGACTAATCCTTGGTATCTGTAACGGTTTCCAGGCCCTTGTTAAGTCTGGTCTGCTTCCATATGGTCGCTTGGGTATGGTTACAACCGCCTCACCAACACTGTTCCATAATGATATTCATCGTCACATCTCTCAGATTGTGACTACTCGCGTGGGAACAACAGCTTCGCCTTGGTTGTCTTCATTTAATGTTGGCGATCTGCACTCAATTGCCGTAAGCCACGGTGAGGGTAAGTTTGTTGTCAGCCCAGAGTTGGCCGAGGAGCTCTTTGCTGCAGGTCAGGTTGCCTTCCAGTATACAGATACTGAGGGTCACGCTACAACTGATGCACCGCATAACCCTAATGGCTCTTCATATGGTATTGAGGGTATCATTAGTAAGAACGGTCAGATTCTTGGTAAGATGGGTCACACTGAGCGTTATACAGAGGGCTTGTTTAAGAATATCTCTGGTCAGAAGTGTCAGAACATCTTTGAGAATGCGGTTAACTATTTTAAAGGTGAATAATACAATATAATATAAATAGGTATAATGAGTGTTTTAGGAGTATACGGTGTTGAGCACGCCTCTTCTATGATATACTATGGTCTGCATACAATGCAGCACCGTGGTCAGGAGGGTTGCGGAATAGTCTCTGTTGACGCTGACGGAAAGATGAAGCGTCATCGCGGTATGGGACTTGTGAGTGAGGTATTCAATGAGCAGAAGATTGCTGCTCTTGACGGTGCTATGGGTATTGGTCACGTGCTATATACTGGAGCAGCCTCTCGCAGTATGGATAATGTACAGCCACTCTATTTCCACCACGGCTCTGGTGATTTTGCAATTGCACATAACGGAAATGTTGTCAATGCTGCAAAACTTACAGAGTCACTGGAGCGTAGAGGATCGCTTTTCCACTCGCATTCAGATGCAGAACTACTTGCACACCTTATCAAGAAGGATGATCCAGATGAGCCACGAATCTTCTCGATTATTGAGGCGCTCAAGCAGATGGAGGGTGCATATGCCTTTCTGATTATGACAAAGAATCGTATCTATGCTTGTCGCGATAAGTATGGTTTCCATCCACTCTCTATCGGCAAACTTGGCGATGGCTATGTTGTAAGTAGCGAGACTTGCGCCTTTGATACTATCGGTGCGGAGTTTGTTCGCGATATTGCTCCAGGTGAGATTGTTACTATCGATAAAAAGGGTATCCGCTCAACAATCTATGCTGAGCAGTGCAAGTGTAAGATGTGCGCTATGGAGTACATCTACTTTGCTCGCCCTGATAGCGATATTGAGGGTTGCAATGTACACGCATACCGTAAAGAGTCTGGCCGCCGTCTGTATCAGGAGTCTCCAGTTGAGGCCGATATTGTTGTTGGTGTTCCTGATTCAAGTCTTAGCGCAGCTCAAGGCTATAGCGAGGCAAGTGGTCTACCGTATGAGATGGGACTTATCAAGAATAAGTATGTTGGTCGTACCTTTATCCAGCCATCGCAGGCTCTACGCGAGAAGGGTGTGAGAATGAAGCTCTCGCCAGTGCGTAGTATTGTCAATGGCAAGCGCGTGGTGCTTGTAGACGATTCGATTGTTCGCGGAACAACCTCTCGTCGTATTGTAAATATGCTTCGTGAGGCGGGTGCTACAGAGGTGCACGTGCGTATTGCTAGTCCAACAATGACTCATCCTTGCTTCTATGGTGTTGATACATCTACTCTTGAGGAGTTGATGCTTGCGCGTATGGATGTTGCTGCGGCTTGCAAGGCTATTGGCGCAGATTCGCTCGCGTTCTTGTCTTACGATGCTACTCTTAAGTCGGCAATCGGCAGAACAGATATGTGTCTTGCCTGCTTTGATGGTAGGTATCCAACAGAGTTATACCAGAATATTGAAGATGTAAATAAATAATAAATAATCAAAAGATATGGCTGAAAATTACGAAAAGGCAGGTGTAAACCTGGAGGCTGGCTACGAGGTAGTACGCCGAATTAAGCAACACGTGGCATCTACTGCACGCAAGGGTACTATGGGAAATATCGGTGCCTTTGGTGGTATGTTTGACCTCGCATCGCTTGGTGTTAAGGAGCCGGTACTTGTTAGTGGTACTGATGGTGTAGGAACAAAGCTCAAGATTGCTTTTGCTATGGATAAGCACGATACTATCGGTATTGATGCAGTGGCAATGTGTGTAAATGATGTTCTTGCACAGGGTGCTGAGCCGCTCTTCTTCCTTGACTATGTTGCTCTTGGTCACAACATTCCTCAGAAGGTTGAGGCAATTGTAGCAGGTGTTGCTGAGGGTTGCCGTCAGGCTGGTTGCGCGCTTATTGGTGGCGAGACTGCCGAGATGCCAGGTATGTACGAGGGTGGCGATTATGATATCGCAGGCTTTACTTGCGGTGTTGTTGAGAAGTCACAGCTTAT
>JAFOYS010000170.1 GCA_017391435.1 Alistipes sp.
ATAGTATCTCCCACCTTGAGCGCAATATCGATTCCGTTATGTGGGCGGCGGTGGCGCATACCATAGCGCGAAGTCACGCGGCCGACATATGGATAACGGTAGTGCTTAAGGCTATCTACAAGGTTGATTGCCACAGCTTTAGGGATAGAGTCTATTGAGACTGTGCGATAGGCTGAGATATTCTCAGTATCCCAAAATTTGCCATAGATAGTCGAGTCCTGCTCAATAGTTCTATTCTGGGCATAACGCCAAGTACCATCATTAAAGAGCAGTACTGAGAGAGCTGGATTTTCAGTCTTGAGAGTATCGACCACTATTGGAGACACTACCGTATCAAGAGCCTTAACAGCAAGCGAATCTTGGGCAAAAAGTTCTAATGCTGTAAGCAGAGCCACAGCGACAAAAAGGGTTCTCTTCATATATTATTTACTACTTTTCAACAAATCTTCTGCACACTCAAGAGCCGAATAGAACTCCTCGCCAAACTGGCGGATAATTGGCTCCTTAAGTGACTTATATACAGGTATACCGAGCTTACGGCCATTCTTACAAGCCGAAGAGCAGATACCCCAACGATGGTAATTTAGCCCCACAGTACCGTTTGAAAACTCAACCACACGAATTGGATAGAGGTGGCAAGAGATAGGCTTGATAAACGAGCATTTACCATCGCGATATGCCGCCTCAATAGCACAGAGCGTAAGGCCCTGCTCATTTACAAAAGTATAGGCACACTCGCAATTATTAACAAGCGGAGTGGTATAGTCACCCTCAAAGTCTACGACCATAAATCCCTGCTCCTCTACCGCCTTAATACCCTCAGCTGTCATATAAGGTTTGTAGTTCTCATACTCAGCCTCAAGTATATCCACCTCCTCAAGTGTCAGTGGTGCGCCAGCATCGCCGTCTATACAGCACTGCCCCTTGCAAGCAGTTATATCACAAGCAAAGCACTCGGTCAGCAAATCTGTACTGACAATTTTACCATCTATCTCTATCATTGTCTGTTAAACCTTTTCAATGAATCCTCAATTACGATATCGTATAGCTCGCCAAGGGTCATACCAGCCTCACGGACCTGCTTTGGAACAATACTTCCGCTACTCATACCTGGGATAGAGTTAATCTCAATAAGATAAGGCTCACCCGCCTCTGTGACTATAAAATCTATACGCACAATACCACTGCAACGGCAAGCACGGTACGCCTCAAGGGTCATACGGTTGAGTTTGCTCTTAATATCCTCGCTAATAGGCGCTGGGGTAATCTCGTCAGAGAGGCCTGCGGTATACTTGGCCTCGTAGTCAAAAAAGTCGCGCTTTGAGACAATCTCGGTAATAGGCAGCACTATCTCACTCTCTGCAGTAACAACAACACCACAGCCCATCTCTCGGCCAACGATACACTCCTCAATAAGCACCTCATCACTCTCCTTAAATGCTGCATCTACAGCGGCGGCAATACCCTCTACGGCCGTTACCTTAGTCACACCAAAGCTACTACCACTTGCGTTAGGCTTTACAAAGAGCGGCAAACCAAGAGTATCTACAATAGCCTGGCCATCATAGCTTTGACCTCGGCCTAAAAGCACCTCACGAGCAAGGTTCACACTTGTTGAAGCCACTGCTCGCTTTGTAGAAATCTTGTCAAAAGTAATAGCCGACGAGATCTGCGAACAAGAGGAGTAAGGGATGCCCATCATATCAAGATATCCCTGCAACTTACCATCCTCGCCAGGTGTGCCGTGGATAATGATGAGCGCGTACTCAAACTCTGTACGAACACCCTCTACGGTAAGCGAGAAGTCATTTTTATCCACCTCCCACTTTTTGCCATTTGCATCGGTATAGGTCATATTGCGATAGTGAAGGTCAACAACCTTCACATCATACTTTGCGCTATCCAGAGCAGAGGCAATCTGCTGTGCGCTATTAAGTGCAATCTCTCGCTCAGAGGAGTTTCCACCAGCAAGAAGCGCTATCTTTAATCTACTCATTATCAGTATATTTTATTCTGTTTTATATAACTCTCCACCTCCGGAATAACCATATCCGACACATCGTCTCCCTTAGCTATGGCAGCACGAACATCGGTTGCGGAGAAGTCAAAAAGTGGTGCATTTTCAAGATACTCTACCCTATCGGCATATTGCGAAGAGCTGAGCGAATATCCCGTTCTCGGATAGACAAGTATCGGATAGTTAGCAATAATCTGCTCGTGAGATTTCCAGCGGTGGAAGTTCTCAATATTATCTGCACCCATAAGTATTGAAAACTCCATCTGCTCGCCAAAATTCTCAGCCAGAAACTTCAGAGTATCAATAGTATACGATGGTCTTGGCAGTGTAAACTCTACGGCAGAAACCTGTATCAGCTCTGGAAAACGAGACGCTGCACAGGCCGCCTGACACATCTCATATCTGGAGAACTCTGCAGCAAGTCCGCTCTGCTGTTTATGAGGGTTTTGCGGTGAGACTATCAGCACCACCCTATCTGCAATACCCTCTGCAACGACATACTCCGCAAGGGCAATATGGCCACGGTGCACAGGGTTAAAAGAGCCAAAATAGAGAACTACACGCTGTTTCATTACTGAGCAATAAAGTTGTCAATAATTGCACAGGTCTC
>JAFOYS010000015.1 GCA_017391435.1 Alistipes sp.
ACTATTCTCTGTAAGCTCTTTGCAACAGATATGGCACAGCGCGGTGGCGGTCATATTCTAAATATGTCATCCTACTCAATATGGATGCCGTGGCCAGGTCTGTCGCTCTATAGCGCGAGCAAGGCCTATCTAAAGTCCTTCTCTGTAGCCTTTGCAAAGGAGGTACGCGACAAGAAGGTATATGTTACGGCTGTATGCCCTGCCGGCATTGCAACAGATCTTTATGGACTTAGCAAAAAGTGGCAGAAGATTGGACTGAATATCCACGCGCTATCTACGCCAAAGTTCTGTGCTCGCCGAGGACTAAACAGTATGTTCAAACACCGCCGAACAGTCGTTCCTGATTGGTGGATGAGATTACTTATTCCGCTGCTTGAGAATCTTCCGATGTTTATACTCAGATGGATTCGCAACTTTACAAACAAGTGGCAGAAGTAAGAGCATATACCTATATTATATATAATGACTATCAAACAATTTTTTGGAGGCTTAGTGGCCTTCACTACCCTATTTTTTGTTGCTTGTAACACGACGCAGAGTCCTGACACAGATAGTGACAATAACAACACCGAGGAGCCAGTAAACCCCGATAAACCGCAGAGTGAGACGGCATTTACTATTGAGGTGGTAGATATTACCGCTACTGCTGCACGCGTTACTGTAGCAGCAAAGGATGGCAAGAGTAAGTTCTACTTTGATATTCTGCGTGAGGAGTACTATAACAACTACAACGACCGACTCGGCTTCCAGAACTTTATAGACTATACTGTGGCAAGCCTTATGGAGAGCAACGGTATGTCAAAGGAGGATGTGCTCTCGAGAATACTCTCATCGGGTAACGACTCATACGGTTTTACAGGTCTTGAAGCTGGATCAGTCTACTACGCAGTGGCTATGGGCGTAAATGACAGCGGAACTATTACTACAGATGTTGCTGTTGTGAAGTTCTCTACCCTTGAGGTTGAAAAGTCTGAAATAACATTTGATATGAGCGTAGGTAGCGCTACCTATACAGGCGCATCGTATAGCGTCAAGCCAACAATTGCCACTGAGCAGTATGTGCTCATACCGTGGAATAAGAGGGTTGTGGATCAGATGAACGACGCCGATTTTATCAAGCACTGTATCAAAATGCGTAGTGACATTGAGAACTATGTTGTTACGGGCGAGCAGAAGGGTGTTCTAGATAGCTGCGTACCTGGCAGAGATTACTACCTTGTGGCCTTTGGATACCAGGGTGGCGTTGCAACTACGGGCGTTACGAAGATTCCGTTTACTACAAAGTCGGGTGGCAATCCTGCTGAGTGTAACTTTACCTTTGAAGTGAGCGACATTCAGTACGACCGAGCATATATGAAGGTCAGCCCATCGGCAAAGCATACAGTATTCTTCTGGAGCGTTGTTGAGAAGGGATACTATACAACTCTTGCTGCCGAGATGGGTGCTGAGGAGGCTATGAAGAGCGTTCTTGCGGAGTCTATAACACCTTTTGCTGTCGATTTTGGCAATATCTACGATGCACTTGAGATTATCAGCTCTTATGACGACGTGAGCGTAGAGGGTACAACATACGGTCTTACTCAGGGCGCTGAGTATATCCCGTGGGCAGTGTGTATAGATAACGAGGGTAAGGCCGCAGCAGCCTTTGTTATGGGCAAGAGCTTTACAACCAAGTCTGACACTATAGCAGAGTGTACGATTACAGTCAAAGGCAGCTACGAGACTGGTAAGGACGGTAAGGCGGTGCTAATATCTACCGTTACACCAGATAGCAAGTGCGCGGGCTTCTATAACACCATCTTCCAGGGTGATTTGACCGGCACGCCACGCCAGACAATGCTCAACAACCTTATCCGCGAGAAGTACTTCGAGAACCTTAACCCTTGCGTGTTTGACAAATGCGCTTGGAATCAGGTCGTTACGGCTGTTGCTGTGGGATACGATAAGAATGGCAACTACGGCCAGATTGCAATGGATGTCTTCACGCCTGTAAAGTAGCCTAAAGTAGATGACAACAGATAAATGTGGAGAGCTCAGTGAGGCTCTCCACATCTGTTTTATAATTTTTCCTACAAAATGTTTGTTTTTTCAACTATTTATAGCTACTTTTGTGTTCAGAACTGTCAAAGGAATGGATACAAAACTTATATCTAATATCGCATTCCCTCTCCGAAAATTCGGGGGGGGGATTTTTGTACCTATAAATCAGTAATTATCAACATTTTACGCGATTTTTCAGGTGGTAAGAGTGCT
>JAFOYS010000171.1 GCA_017391435.1 Alistipes sp.
ATGTTAGCACTATCAGATAGTCTTGCTGCTTTGGATAGCAGATATCTATAACCTTGAGAAAGTTCTCTATTGCCCCATCAAGGCGGTAGAGCATATCCTCATACTCAACAGAGTCTGTGCCATATTTTTCAGCAATATTGCGAGGAATATCAAGACAGATGTTTAGTAGTTTGGTGCCATTTTGCTCCTTATTATTTACCATCTGATCAAGCGCCTTTGTTGCAAAATCAAAGAGGGCATTGTTGCCTGCAGGGGTGGTCATAAACTCATCGAGCCAATCCTCAGTAACTTTGCGAGGGTTTGAGTTGTTGCGACTCTTGGCGTATATGTCGTAGATTTTGATATCTGTTGCGCGGGAGTTGATGTACTTACCCTTTGTAAGTTTACCAAACCAACTGCCCGAAACCTGTATGCGGTTGTAGCCTATCTCGTTGTGGCTATTTACCCACTCAGGAAGGCTTTTAGCATAGCAGGCAGCACTACTCCAATTACCCAAAGAGTCTATCCAGTAGCACTCAGATGATTTGCCCGCCAAAATCATTGCCGATGTTGGGTTGTGGGCAATAGTTATGCTCTGGCAGGAGCTATTTGTCATTATGGTCTGTGAGAGTGTTGGTGCAACAAAATGCTCTACAGTATAGTCGCCTCGGTTGGTCTGACATAGGCGCACGACGCTGTTTCCGCTTGTGCGGTCATACCAGCGAGTAGATGATATTCCGTGCATTGAAGGGAGTGCTCCTGTAGCAATTGTGGCAAGCGACACCTGCTCAGATGTTGGTACAAAGTCGGTATAACACTCCGTAAAGAAAGTTCCGCCCCTCTTTAGGCGCATAATGCCCTCTGCTGATAGGTTTGCGCTGTAGCGGTCAATATCTGTAGCAGAGAGTCCGCCAACAACAATATTGATAACCATCTTGGGCTGTGCTGTAGCACCAAATAGTGTAGAGAGTGCGAGTATTGTGGTTAAAAATTTACGCATATCAATTATTTAGAGTGCAAATGTACTAACTTTTATTAGAATATTGCCTAAAAAATGCACATTCCTCACTAAAATCTACATCTGCAATCTCTTGCGCCTCCTTTAGATAGCGGGCACAAAACTCTCTATACTGCTCACTTTGAGGGTTTGTTGGACGGTGTGAGGCTGCATCGACAACCTTTTTTACTCTGGGTAGTAGGCTTTGCGCTGTCGTTGTTAGAGCAGAGCGGACAAAATGCTCCCAGATGTACTCTACTGCCTGAGTGGATGGGTGAACAAGATCGTCAGCATAGAAACGATAGTCGCGCAGATCGTCTGTAACTATCTCATATGCAGGGAAGTAGTCTACATTGCCATATAGTTTGCATAGCTCTGCAATAGCAACTCTTAGTGTAGCTTTGCTTAGCGAATTTTCGGCAAGTCCGTCGGATATATGTCGCACGGGGCTGACGGTAAATATAACGCTCTTGTTGTGTAGAACACCCTCAAGTAGTGGCTTAAATCCATCTACAATCTCTGCTACAGTCAGTGGGCGACGCGTAAAGTCGCTCTGCGGAAGTTTATGGCAATTAGCTACCACGCTGCTTGTCGCATTATGCTCATATACCCACGCAGTGCCGAGTGTGATTATTACACAGTTTGCGTTTGTAAGTAGTTGGTGACCAAGCGTGTTGGCTCTATTTATCGCCTCTATGGCTCTGTCAAATGTCGTTTCTGCTATCTGCGAGTGGGCGTCAAGGCTGACAAAAGTCTCGCCACGCTGAACAACTCTTCTGCTGTCAGCGCTCTGTAGATTTGCAAAAGCCATTAGAGTTGAGGCTATAGATGCAGGGTTGAAGAGTATGCCGGTAGGGCATAGGTCAACCTTAAACTTGTTGTTTAGTAACTTCTGGGCAATATTTTGGGCAAAACAACTACCTACGGCAAAGATTTTTGTCCTATAGTCAATCTTTGCCGTAAGTGATATGTTCTCAATCTCAGTTCTAAATTTCACCGCGCAGTTACTTTACAGCGATCTTGGCAATTCTGCGCTCGTGACGACCACCGGTCTCAAATGGAGTTACAAGCCACTGCTCAAGAATTGCAATAGCAGTGTCATTGTCAATAAATCGTGCAGGCAGAACAAGTACATTGCAGTCGTTGTGCTGACGGGTGATTGCTGCAATCTCAGGAAGCCAGCAGATAGATGCACGAATCTTCTGGTGCTTGTTAAGGGTAATTGCCATACCCTCGCCACTGCCACAGATGCCTATTGCACGGTCAAACTCACCACTCTCAAGAGCCTCAGCAAGTGGGTGTGCAAAATCTGCATAGTCACAACTCTCCTCTGAGTTGCAACCGAAGTCTAAAATCTCAAAACCTTTTGCCGAGAGATAACCAGTCAGCAACTCCTTAAGCTGATAACCCGCGTGGTCACAAGCAATTCCTATTTTGTTGTTCATAGCCTTTTTAGTGTTTATTATTGCTACAAAGTTATGCATTTTCTTTTAATTTACTAACTTTGCGCTATGAAAATTGTACTAATAATTTTAGGTAGTGTCTCTTTTTTACTCGCTGTGGCCGGAATCTTTCTGCCACTACTGCCTACAACCCCGCTTCTGCTGCTCGCTGCAGCACTCTGGATTCGATCGTCTGATAGACTCTATAATTGGCTTATCAACCACCGCGTCTTTGGTGAGTATATCCAAAACTTCCAAAAGCACCGCGCAATACCCCTCCGAGTCAAAATCTATGCCACCACGCTCGTCTGCCTTACTATCGGCTACTGCATCTTTGC